>CAUQIP010000006.1:0-81887 GCA_963518235.1 uncultured Streptococcus sp.
GAACGGCTAATGGGGACTACTATCACTATTTCATTAGTAGATGAGCGAGCCGATATCTTGCTCCAAAAATCCTTTGATTTACTCAGAGAGCTCGAATACCGCTTCAACGCCAATAGCCAAGAATCTGAGTTGATGGAAATCAATTATCAAGCTGGAATAGCTCCAGTCAAGGTTCATCCAGACCTGTTTGAACTGATTTCACTTGGGTTAGAGCATAGCCTAGCGCCCTCTAGCCATCTCAATATCAGCATTGGCCCCTTAATTCAAACCTGGCGCATCGGTTTTTCAGATGCTAAAGTTGCCCAACCTCAAGAAATTGAATCAGTGCTACCTTTAATCAATCCTCATTCTATCGAGTTAGATTCTTCTGTTTCCACTGTGTTCTTGAAACATAAAGGAATGAAGATCGATCTTGGTTGTTTAGCCAAGGGTTATAGTGCGGATAAGGTTGCCCAATTTCTTAGAGAAGAGGGAGTGACATCTGCCTTAATCAATCTAGGAGGGAATATCCTGACCATTGGAAAAAATCAGGCAAGAGGGAATCAGCCTTGGCAAATCGGAATCCAAGACCCAGCCAATCCAAGGGGAAATCACTTAATGACCATCCCTGTTGTCAATCAATCTGTCGTGACTTCAGGCATTTATGAACGTCACCTGACAGTCGATGGAAAAGATTACCATCATATTTTTGACAGTCAAACAGGATATCCTGTTGAAACAGAACTTGCTAGTCTGACAATCATCTCTGATAAATCAGTTGATGGTGAAATCTGGACAACTCGTCTATTTGGAGAAAGACCTGCTTCTATTCTCTGGCAAGTCGAAAGTTTGGAGGGCATCGAAGCCATCCTCATCGATAAGGAAGGTCACCTAAGCTGTTCTTCAGGAATTCCTACTCTATAGAAATAGATATTTCAATGGAGTTTTAAAATCGTATTATGTAAAAAGAGAAAGGAAATCTCATGTTAAAACTTATTGCTATTGTTGGAACAAATTCAAAACGTTCTACAAACCGTCAATTGCTTCAATACATGCAAAAACACTTTGCTGAAAAAGCTGAAATTGAACTTGTTGAAATTAAAGACATTCCTGTCTTCAATAAACCAGCTGACAAGCAAGTACCTGCTGAAATTCTAGAAATTGCTGCCAAAATTGAAGAGGCAGATGGTGTTATTATCGGTACTCCTGAGTACGACCACTCTATCCCAGCTGTTTTGATGAGCGCTCTTGCTTGGTTGTCTTACGGTATTTACCCACTTTTTAACAAACCAATCATGATTACAGGTGCTTCTTACGGTACACTTGGTTCATCACGTGCTCAATTACAACTTCGCCAAATCTTGAATGCTCCAGAAATTAAAGCAAGTGTCCTTCCAGATGAATTCTTGCTTTCACATTCTCTTCAAGCCTTCAACCCAAGTGGAGACCTAGTGGATCTTGATGTTATCAAAAAACTGGATGCTACTTTTGACGACTACCGTATCTTTGTAAAAATCACAGAAAAATTGCGCAATGCACAAGAATTACTTCGCAAAGATGCTGAAGACTTTGACTGGGAAAATTTGTAAGATAGGAGACCAAAAAGAATGAAATTTGTTGGACTTGTAGGATCAAACTACGATCAATCATATAACCGTAAACTCTTGGAATTCATCCGTCGTCACTTCAAACTTAAATTTGAATTAGAAGTTCTTGAAATTGATGAAGTTCCAATGTTTAACCAAGACGAAAAATGGGACGAAAGTTTCCAATTACGTTATTTATATAACAAAATTACTCGTGCTGATGGTGTTATCATCGCTACTCCTGAGCACAACCACACAATCTCAGCTTCCCTAAAATCTGTTCTTGAATGGCTTTCATACGAAGTTCATCCATTTGAAAACAAGCCAGTCATGATTGTGGGTGCTTCTTACTACGACCAAGGTACCTCTCGTGCCCAAGTTCACCTTCGTAAGATTCTTGACGCTCCAGGTGTCAATGCCTATACTCTTCCAGGAAATGAATTCCTTCTCGGTAAAGCTAAAGAAGCCTTTGATGTTAATGGGAATATCACAAATGAAGGAACTATTAATTTCCTTGAAACATGTTTAGACAACTTTGTAAAATATGTGGGAGTCGTTTCAAAATTGAAAAAACCAAAACCAATCGCACCAGAAGATTTATATTGTACAAATCCAATCGCAACTACCATTCAAGGAGTTGACCCTGACGATCCTGAATGGGTAGAAAAAGCAGCTGAGCTTGTTGGAGCTGTTTCTGGAGATACTTACGTTAAATTAGACCACGGTATCTTGACAGTTAACCAAATTGATATGTTCTTGAAAGCAATGCCATTCGAGTTGACATATGCGGATGATAATAACCAATTCTTGTACTACAATAACGCCCACCAAGATCCAAACACAATGTATGGTAAACGTGTGCGAGTTCAAGCAGGTAGCCGACTAGGAACCGTACATGCTTCTCTACCACCTGCAAGAATGAAAAACGTTGAATGGGTTGTCGGTGTACTACGTAACGGAGATCAAGAATATGTCCGTACAATTGTTCCGGGACAACCAGAAGGTGTAATTAATACTCATAACTATAAAGCAATGTACTATCCAGATGGCTCATATGCTGGAATTAATGAAATTATCTTTAATTTCCAACCATGGCTTGATTGGTACTTAGAAACAACTGGTCAACGTCTAGTTGGTGGAAATGCATCAGCTTCTGCTGGTGGACACGGTCACGGCGATGCAGATGCTACATCTGGAGCTTCTGATGCAGGTGATGCTGGAGGCCACGGTGGTGGTGCAGACGCTACATCTGGCGCAAGTAACTAATACTTTTAGGAACCATTTTGGTTCCTTTTTTAGTGACAAAAGACTAGCAAACACAAACTGCTAGTCTTTTGGTTATTATTTCATCTATCTTTGTTAAAAGAAAGAATATTTATTATGAATTTGGGTCATCGAGACTACGGCCATGTAAACCTTTTTCACGTTGTACCTGACGTAGTTTTTCTGGTGTAACATCGTTTCCTTCTTCGTCCACAATTTTGATTCCCTCAATGTGGTGACGAACAGAGCGACGATAACCTTCGATGTACTCCTCACGTAGTTTAGCTTGTTCCACTTTTTCTTCTGGTGTCAAGCCTTCTGCTTTTTTCTTTTTAGCAAGCTCGTTGATACGATCAATTTTTTTCTGATCCATTTCTTCTCCTTTGTGATAAGATAAAGTCCGTTTATCAATTTTATTTAGTGTTAATTTGGTTAAAACGAGCAAGTTTAGCTGCTTTTTGAGTTAAATGAGACAAGATAGCCAAACGATTTTGACGGACAGCCTGATCTTCTGCCATTACCATGGTATTCTCAAAGAATGCATCAATGACTGGGCTAAGCGCAAAGAGCTGTTTCAATTGTTGACTGGCAGTCCCTGACAAAACGAGTGATTCTACTGCTTCTGCCAAAGCTTTTTCTTGCTCATTTTCAAAGAGAGCTGAGTCAACTGTGGCAACTCCTTCTGCCTTCTCAGCTAAGTTAAATGCACGAGAAAGTGATTCAACAGATGGTTTGAAGTCTTCTTCCTTGCTTGCTTCTACGAGAGCACTTGCTGCTTCCAACATATCCGCCACAACAAAGTTTGATCCTGCAAGAACTGCTTCCTTGATGTCTTTTGGAGTAGAACCCATCATCTTATCAACACGAGCCTTGATAAAGTCCATAACTTCCGCCTTATTTTCATAAGTCAAGCTGTCAAATTTCAATGCATAAAGGCTATCAATCAGCTCATCTATAGCAATGTGCCAACCAAAGGCATCCAAGATACGAACCACACCTTGGGTCGCACGACGAAGGGCATAAGGGTCATTAGAACCTGATGGAATCAAACCTACTGAGAAGAAACTCAAAATCGTATCCAATTTATCTGCAATGGCAAGCACTGCACCGACCTTGCTCTCTGGAAGTTCTCCTTCAGCTGATGTAGGCATGTAGTGTTCACGAATAGCAGCTGCCACCGCTGGAGTTTCGCCAGCAAGAAGGGCATATTTCTCACCCATAATTCCTTGGAGTTCGTCAAACTCACCAACCATACCTGTCAACAAGTCAAACTTGTAAATGGCTGCTGCACGAGCAAGGTCAACTGTTTCATCCACTGACAAACCAGCTTTTTCTGCCAAAAGTACAGCAATTTGACCAGTACGAATCATGTGTTCACGAAGGGAACCGATTTTCTCATGGAAGGTGACATTGTTTAATTTTTCAACAAGGTCTGAAATAACCAATTTTTGGTCTTCACGCCAGAAGAATTCACCGTCTTCCAAGCGGGCTACCAAGACTTTTTCATTTCCTTTGATAACATTTTCCAAATGCTCTGCATTTCCGTTACGAACAGAAATGAAGTTTGGCAAGAGTTTTCCATCTTGATCACGAACAACAAAGTAACGTTGGTGTTCTTTCATTGAAGTCACCAAAACTTCTTCTGGAACTTCAAGGTATTTGGCATCAAAACTTCCCATAAAAGCAGTTGGGTATTCAACCAAGTTCAAGACTTCATTCAGCAAGTCAGCATCAATTTCGATGCGTACACCATGTTTCGCCTCAATTTCCTTGATTTGGTCAACAATCATTTGCTCACGTTCACGAGGATCCGCAATTACAAACTGTGCACGAAGGTCTTCTTCATAGCTCAATGCTGACTGAATCTTAGTTTCTTGTCCCAAGAAACGATGACCACGGCTGACACGATCTCCCTTGATATCAAGGAAATCCAAATCAAACTCTTCTTCATCTAAAAGAACAGTTAAAGTGTGAACAGGGCGGATGTATTCAAAGGTGTTGTTAGCCCAGTGCATGCTGACAGGGAAAGTCAAGGACTTCAAGACATCTACAACACCAGGAACAATGGCTTCAACTGCTTGACCAATTTCTTCCTTGGTAACATAGACATATTCTTCACCCTTGATTTCACGGAATTCGATATCTTCAACAGTCAATCCTTTTCCACGAACAAATCCTTGAGCTGCTTTTGTGAAGTTTCCATCACTATCCAAGGCAATTTTCTTTGCTGGCCCCTTAAAATCTTCTGTCAAATCAGACTGTTTGTCTGCAAGACCAGTAACACGAACAGCCAAACGACGTGGTGTTGAGAAGGTTTGAATAGCTTCAAAAGACAGGCGGTTTTCCTTGAGGAAGGCTGCCATTTTTTCGCCTAGTTGTTTTTCACTTGGTGTGACAACATAGGCTGGTAATTCTTCAAGACCGAGTTCTACTAATAAGTTTTTTGTCATGTTTTTTCTCCGAAAAGTATCTTTTTATTTTCCAGTTTGCCTTATGTGATTGGCACGCAAGCAACCAACTTCGTTGTTTCATTGCTAAAATTGGAGCCAAAAGTCTCCAATTTTGCCTAGTATCCTTAGTTTCACTAAGGATACCTTCATCACTGCGGCAACTGGTTCAGGGCTCACACTGTTCGCCCATTTTCGTAATTTGTCACTCTCTTTATTCTGCGTCTTCTGCTAAGAGTTTAGCTCTTGTTGCTTCATCCAGAAGTGGGTAGCCTAGGCGTTTGCGCTCTGCGACAAAGGTTTTTGCTACGACACGGGCCAAGTTACGGATACGAGCGATATAGCCTGCACGCTCTGTTACAGATACAGCACCACGCGCATCAAGCAGGTTAAAGGTGTGTGAACATTTGAGAACATAGTCATAGGCAGGGTGAACCAAGCCTTCTTCCAAGGCACGACCAGCCTCTTTTTCAAACTTATCAAAGTTTTCAAGCAACATTTCTTGATCTGAAATTTCAAATGAATATTTTGAATGCTCGTACTCAGGCTGGATAAAGATTTCTCCGTATTTTACACCATCAGCCCACTCAATATCGTAAACAGAGTCAACCTCTTGGATGTAAGAAGCCAAGCGTTCCAAACCATAGGTAACTTCCGCAGTCACAGGGCCAGTTGCCAATCCACCAACTTGTTGGAAATAAGTGAACTGAGTAATTTCCATACCGTCAAGCCAAACTTCCCAACCAAGACCAGCTGAACCAGTTGATGGGTTTTCCCAGTTGTCCTCAACAAAACGAATATCGTGTTCCAAAGGATTGATTCCCAATTTTTCCAAAGATTCAAGGTAAAGTTCTTGGATATTTGATGGAGAAGGCTTCATAACCACTTGGAATTGGTGGTGCTGGTAGAGACGGTTAGGGTTTTCCCCGTAACGACCGTCCGCAGGACGACGTGATGGCTCTACATAAGCCGCATTCCATGGCTCAGGACCAATAGCACGAAGGAAAGTGTAAGGACTCATAGTTCCCGCACCTTTTTCATTGTCATAAGCCTGCATAAGCATACAACCTTGGTCATTCCAAAATTGTTGCAAAGTCAAAATAATTTCTTGAAATGTTAATTTCTTAGACATTGTTTACTCCTTTTTATATAAATTACTTGCGACACGAGTCTGCCTCGTCGATCATACGAGGCAAGACGAGTTAGTACTGCGTCTAGCTCAGGCACTCTAGTGCTGAGCGTGGGGCAGTCCGACTGTAAGGAGGTCTCTGCCACTGACGCAGTGAAATGTTAATTTCTTAGACATTGTTTACTCCTTTAGTTTATATTATCTTCTTAGATTTATTTATCAAGCAACCAAGAAAAGGCTGGGTCCTGAAAAATATGACGTTTGGGAACAGTTTGTAAATTCTGATCGCATTCATCTATTGTTCCTAATTTCAAAGCGCAAACTTCTGGTATATTTTCTTGAGCAGTGAAAATTTGACTGTGACAGTTCTGGCAGTAATAACGTTGTTTCCCTGGAGATGAACTATAAGTAACCAAATTCTCTTTTCCATACAATACCAGATTTTTGCTGCTAACTTTGGCATTAACTGTGTAGGCAGACGCAGTTGCTTTCCGACAGAATGAGCAGTGGCAAAAAACTATTTCCGACAATTCTTCATCTAAAGTGTAGGTGACTGCTTTACATAAACAAGATCCTTTAAGCATTATGCTCCTTTCCACTTAGGTATTAGACGAAATTCAAAAAGAACCGAATTTCAACACCCAAGCCTTGCGACTAGGGGCGTCAGAAACGCGGTTCCACCCTAATTTATTACTTCATTGTTTTTGAAAATACTACAGAAAGCGCCAGTTCTTTATTTTGCCCTACTTGGCTCCCACTATCCCAAGCTCGCTTGAAGAACGCCATAAGACTTTCTTTCCTGTTGACTATTATATCAGAATTGTAACATACTGTAAATCAAAAACTATTGAAAGATGTATAGTATTCTCTACTCACTTTTTGAAAAAGCTGCAAGTCCAATAACTGACAATAAGAGAGAAATTCCTGAAATACTTAGAATAATAGAAATCATGTTGTTCTCACCAGTGGCTGGCAATTGTTTTCCTTCTTTATTAACTGTAGCTAAAAGCACTTGTTGACCACTTCCAGCTAGTGTTTTATTCTCATCCTTAGCTTCTATATTGGAATGAAGTATTGCAATTGATATAGCTTTCTCGATTTTATCATTGCTAATTGAAGGCTTGATAGTTGAGACCTGTCTATTGTGACTTACTAATTTAACAGGTTGCACTTGAGAAACTGGCTTAATCGATGCAGCTGGTTTAGATGGACTAACCGGCTTAACTGGTGCAGCAGGTTTAATTGAGATAACTGGCTTAACAGCTACAACTGGTTTGGTTGGAATCTCTACTTTATTAGCCTTCAGTTTTACAGCCGTCTCTTTTAGAGCATTGATTACTGCATTAATTTCTTCTTGACTAGCTTCTGTATTTTCCAAAAGTAACTTAGCTTTGTTGAAAATAAGATTATATGCATCTTTCTCCTCTTTGCTAGCTGTCAAAAATCTTGGATCTTTGTCTTGGAACTTCACTTCATCCACGATAACATTTTTTAGGGTCATGAAATCTGTTTCTTTCCCATTCAGCTGGTCTTGTGCTTTCAAGAAAGCGGTCAATAGACGGTCGATTTCATCTTGAGTTATCAAATCTTTTGTAATTAATAATGCCAAGAGTTTAAATTCACGATCATATTGACCTTTGCGTTCTTGATCAGAATTTATATATTTACCTTTTTTAACTGTCTCAGCATATGCTTTAATGGCATTCTTCAATGATGTGATATCAGATTCCTTACCATCCAATGTTTGCATAGCAGACTCTAAAGCCTTAACAATTTGGTCAATTTTATCTTGGTTAAGTTTACTTCCCAATGCTAGTTGCACATCCTTGACACTTTGATCAAAAATCTCTTTTAACTTCTGTTTTGTATTATAATATCTCGGAGTTTTAACTACTTCCATTTGTTTATTTAAAGCTGCAATCAGAGCTAACTTAGAAACAACTGAAAGTGACAAAACATTATTTTTACCAAACAGAACTTTAAATGGTTGAAGATTATCAAGTAATTCATAACCGTTTGATAGATTTACAAGAACTTTATACTCACCAGTAACTACTTTCTTACCATAAGAATGTTTACCATATGTTTCAGCTGGCAAGACTTGACTCTGACCATCTTCACCTACTAAAGTAATCGTTGTAGTTCCAGGAACAGCTTGATTAAAGCCAACCGTTACTGGGGCATATTTCATTTTGTTAGCCAAGAAGGTAATAGTTTGAAAACTATTTTCTTTCGTTAAATCAAATTCCTTAGATAGAGCACTCACAAATTTCAACTCTGTACGGTCATAACTAAAAATTTCTGCAACATAATGCCCAAATTTCAAGAAATTAATATCTTTTGACTTATCAACAGTTACATATTGACCTTCGCTATTTTTAATGCGATAAACATAAGTTGTATCAATCTCATCCTTGGTTTTATTGTTTAGTATAGCAATTTTTACACGACCACTATTTTCTTCACCTACAAAATCTTTGAGAGATATAAAATCTGCATTTCCCGCAAAGTCTTCTACATAATAGAAGATTTTCGATTTATCAACGTTCTTAGGAAGTGTATAACTACCATCTTCATTTTGTTTGATAATCTGATACTGTTCAATTTCTGAATCTGTCGTCTCTCTATTTTCAGAAGGACGAATATAAAAGACTTTTTCTAGAAGAATTCCGCCATTTCCTACATCCTGAGGTTTACGAGCTATAAATTGTTCTTGATCTTTTTGAGAACGAATATATCCCGAAGTAATCAGAGGTTTTTGTGTATCGATTTGAATTTTAAATATTGTGTATTGTTCTTCAGCTCCAGGGACATCTGGCTTATAACTAATAACATAGTCATAAATTCCATCAGAGACTCGATTTCCATTAGAATCCTGTCCTCCCCAAGCTGTTTTATCTACAATGTAACTTCTTGGATTTCTAGTATCGCCATCAAAATAATTTTTCACAAGGTCTGTTGGACGACTTTGCCAAATAGGCTGACTGTGTGTTGTATCCGAAGAATCATAAACAGTTGCATGAAGATTTACCAAGTTTCTATAGACAAGAGTTTTAAATTGAATAGAATCTTTATTACCATCATCGTTCGGCGAGATAGCAAGGCGAACATTACCCTTTTCATCTAACTGAAGATGGTATTTCCCTTCGGCATCTTGTTTCATTCCGAGTACAGTCACTCGATTACCTTGACGTTCTGCTTTTAAAACATTTACATCATTTTCAGAACTTGTTAAATAAGTTGCATCGTCTGAAGGTGAAATTTCTGGATTATCTTTATCAATTTCAGAGTAAAATCCACTGTTTCCTTCCTTAATTAATTGATAAATTGGTTTTTCAATTGCAGGTAGATTTTGGAATTCTCCCTTAAATCCCATAAATGGCAACCCAATAACAGGCCCATCATCTGCAGGATTGACAAATCTAACAAATCCTTCTAGAAAATAACCATTTGGCATTATTTTGCTAAGTTCTTCAGTAAACTTACTTGTATCTACACTAACTGTTACTGTCTTCGTACTATGAGCTTTCACAGTTACTTCAGGCCAAACTGTTTCAGTTAGTTTTCGTGGACGGAGAGTGAATTTCCCTTCTTCAACTTCGTCCGTATTTGTATTTACAATCATCTTCAATGTTTGGTCTTTATCCGAAATATTATGAATTGTAACTTCAAAGGTAAATTTATCACCAACATTGCCAAGAGTAACACTTGGATAGTTATTTGTACCTGTTACAAATAGATCTGTGCTTGTTGCCGCCATCGTGTCAACTACACCAGCACCTTGCTGACGTGGAGAAGTATAGGCTCCAGTTTGTTTATTAAAATGTGGTTTTGCAGTAGACATAATTAAAGCTTTTACAATCTCTGAAATTTGACTAGCTGATAATTCAGGATGTTTCTTTGCTAAATATTCTTTGACTAATGATGCGACACCAGCTACATGAGGGGCCGCCATACTTGTTCCACTGATACTTCCATAGCTATTGTCGTTAAATGATGAATAGATATTTCCACCAGGTGCAGTAACATCTGGTTTCAATTGTCCATCTGTTGTAACTCCCCAACTTGAAAAATCTGACAATTGGTCTGCAACATCTGATTTACGATTATCCATCTTGTGATTAAAGACAATTTTATACTGACCAGACTTAAGAATTTCACCATAATGTTTTGAAATAAAGACAGATGGGATTTTCTTAGCATCACCTGTAACAGACATACTAACATTTGCACCTTCAACGTTGTTATAAATTAAAACTCCAGCTGCACCGTGTTTAAGAGCATTTTTAATCTTATCAGAAAAATGAATTTTACCACGTTGAATCAGTGCTAACTTGCCTCTTACATCAATATTAGCAAAATCTTCTTCACGACCAATACCCGCTGCTACATATTCGTATTCTTTCCCTTTTTCAAAATCTTTTTCTGTTTCAGGTCTATTAAAATCAAACTTACCATAATCAAGGGTAGCGTCATTTTCTAAACCTTTTACTTCAAAGACTTCAGTAGTTAGAATTTTATTATTAATCGAAGCAACAGAAATTGAATCTTCCACTGTAGAGGGATTTCCGACGAGACCATAATCAGGATTTGCTGCCAATGGTTGTGAAAAACCTCTACCGAAAGTATTACTATTACCAGCAGCAATAACAACAGATACTCCTTTAGCGCGTGCTCTTTTTACTGCATCAATGATATCTGAACCTGCATCTATCGTTGAACCCGCACCTGCACCCAAACTCATATTGATCACATCTGCACCTAACGCAACTGCATCATCAATAGCTTTTACATAGAAGGCAGAGGCTGTAGTTTTATCTCTGTCTGAAAAAACTCTCATAAACATTATTTGAGCTTCTGGTGCAACTCCATATACCTTCTCAGAATTTGGAGCTTTATTAACTGGATTTCCAGCTACAATACCAGTAACGTGCATTCCATGAGACTCTTTTTCAGCCTCTTTTATATTATCTGTTCCATCAAAGTAATCATAAGCATATACTACCTTATCACTATACCATTTCCCATAGTCAATACCAGCAGCCTTTTTAGCTTTTTCGATATCATTCTGATTTTTAAATTTCGCCTTTGACGGATCAGAAATACGCAGAACTTCATGATTCAAATCAAGGCCTGAATCTATAACAGCGACTACAGTTCCTTGCCCTTTGTGTCCTGCTTCCCAGGTTTTAGGGACAGTAATCATTTCATTACTAGAGATACTATTTGGCTTTTCTTTATGCCCACTTTGAGATAACGACTGTGATTGTGAACTTTCGGAAGAAGAACTGCTTTTTACTGCTGATTCTTCCTTCTTCTCTTCACTTTTTATAGCAGTCTTTTCTTTCTGTGTGATTACATTCTTGTCTGACTTATTATCTCTATATTCTATAGAATCATCTTCTTTTAATGACTCTGTCACTTCTGTTTTTTCCTTCGAAGAAGAATTTAGAGCATTCTTGTCAGCCGTGACTGACGGTGCGAGCTTATTTGAATCATCTAATTTATTTGTTATTACCGCATGTGTAACTTGATTGGATGCTTCAAATTTTCCCTCATCGGCACTAACCTGTGCGAAAGCAAATCCGAATGCAAAGACCGTTAGCAGAAAAATCGTTGCTACTTGGTACTTTTTATGACAAAAATCTTTGCAATCTCCCATAAAATCACTCCTTTTTTTTAAAATTAAAAGTATTATATCCTAAATTATCAGAAAATTCTATCAAAAACATATTTTGTAACAAGATTGTAATATTAATCATATCATACGATTTAAACATAAAAAATTAGCCTTGAGTGATACAAGACTAAATTTCTTTATTGAAACACTACTTACTATTGAATTGGTCTTTCAGCAACCTTCTTACTGATTACGGTCATAGAATAATTCGTGTGATTTTAATCGTGAATGAAGCATTTCTGGAACTGTGACAAATTCATAACCTTGCTCTTTCAAATAGTCAATAACTTTCGGTAGAGCATTTACAGTCTCAACATGAATGTCATGCATAAGAATAATTGAACCATTCTTAACCTGACGCTGAATTTCTGTCAAAATAGATGCTTCATTTTTACTCTTCCAGTCCAGACTATCCACATCCCACATAATAAAGCTCAAATCGAGACTATTGCGAATGTCATCTGTAATGGCCCCATAAGGTGGACGCATAAGTTTAGAACTAGAGCCCAACACTTTAGTTAGTGCATCCTCAGTATCAGTAATTTGTTTTTTAGCTTCATCAAGAGAAAGTTTTGAAAGAACTGGATGGCTCCAACTATGGTTTCCAATGACATGGCCATCTGCTTTCATGCGTTTCAAAATCTCTTCATTTCCAGAAACATTCTTACCTAAAACAAAGAAAGTAGCCTTAATTCCATACTTAGAAAGAGTATCTAATGCTTGATTTGTTGTTGCAGGATTTGGTCCATCATCAAAAGTCAAGGCTACTACTTTACGATTTTTCTTCTCAAAATAAACCTTATAAAGTTCCGCATCCTTATCTAGCAAATATGAGGACTGAATAAGCTCAAAGAAACTAGATACTGGCAAGGCAATCTCATCCAGATTTTCCACTGATTGACTTGGATAAAGGAGAATTTGACTATCCTTATAATCAAAATTCCATGCAGACAAGTCTTGATCAGAGAAGCCTTTAACAAGCTGATCGACCTTTTCTTGCTCCAATTTCTTATCCTGTAAGAAAGAAGTCAGTTCTTTTGTCAGTTTTTCTTTGGCTTTACTAGCATCTGAAAATAATTGATCAAGTGTAAAAGTTTTGCCATCTTCTGTCAAATGGACTTTTGCTAGACTAGTTTTTTCAGTCTCTTCAACTTTTGAAGAAGTTAAATCATAGACTTGTTTCATCACACTTCGGTTAACAATCCCTTTTAAAGTCGGATTCTGTTTCTCCGTATAATAAAAAACCAGATTTTCCTTGTCTTCTAAATTTTCCTTAATATCCTGCACTATGATTCCTTTTACAGACGAAATCACTTGCTCCCCTTGGAGAGGATAGTAGACAATCACTTCAGCTTGTCCCTTACGAAAATGATCTTTCTGATTACCCTCACTCAATTGATCATCTTTCTCTTTTTTAAGCGATTCAATATTTTGTTCAAAGCTTTGTTTTGAAAATACCTTGTAGCCAATCATCGATCCAAGAACATAAATACTTACTGAAAAGATAGCTACTAGGGCTATTAAACTCATTCTTATCTTATCGTGCTCAACACGATTTGCTCTACTTTTATCCATAAGACCATCATATCAAATTCAAGCTATAATTTCAATGATTAACGGAGATTATAATATATCGAAAAAAGAGGGACTTCCCTCTTTTTTCAATTCATTTATTTGACAGCTTCTTTCAAAGCATCTACCTTATCCAAACGTTCCCACGGAAGGTCAATATCTGTACGTCCCATGTGTCCATAAGCCGCTGTTTGACGGTAAATTGGACGCTTGAGATCCAGCATTTGGATAATTCCTGCAGGGCGAAGGTCAAAGATTTGACGAGCCGCTTTTTCAAGTTTGCTTTCAGCTACTGTTCCTGTACCAAAAGTATCAATACGGACAGAAACAGGTTGCGCAACACCGATAGCATAGGCCAATTGCACTTCCGCCTTCTTAGCAAAACCCGCTGCAACGATATTCTTGGCAATATACCGAGCCGCATAAGAGGCTGAACGGTCCACCTTAGTCGCATCCTTACCAGAGAAAGCACCACCACCGTGACGAGAGTAGCCACCATAAGTATCTACGATAATCTTACGACCAGTCAAACCTGAGTCCCCTTGAGGTCCACCGATTACAAAACGACCAGTTGGATTGATGAAGAATTTTGTTTGCGCATCCAAGTAAGAGGCTGGAATAACCTCTTTGATAACCTTGTTAATGACATCATTGTGAATTTGTTCGTTGCTGACTTCTGGATCGTGCTGAGTTGAAATAACAACTGTGTCCACACGTACTGGACGGTCATTTTCATCATACTCAACTGTAACTTGTGATTTAGCATCTGGGCGAAGATAGCTAATTTCCCCAGACTTACGAAGTTCTGCCAGACGACGAACCAATTTATGACTGAGTGAAATTGGCAACGGCATGAGCTCTTCTGTTTCATCAACTGCAAATCCAAACATGAGCCCTTGGTCTCCAGCTCCAATCAAGTCCAGTGGATCTTGATCTGCATTCCCACGAACCTCCAAGGCTTCGTTAACACCTTGGGCAATGTCTGGTGACTGCTCAACAAGTGACGGATGAACTCCCACCGTCTCAGCAGAAAAACCATACTCTGTATTGGTATAACCAATCTCTGCAATGGTATCACGCACCACACGGTTAATATCCACATAGGCATTTGTAGAAATTTCTCCAAAAACGTGGACGGAACCAGTATATACAGCTGTCTCAGCAGCAACGTGCGCATCTGGATCTTTAGCTAAAATGGCGTCCAAAATCGCATCTGAAATTTGGTCTGCAATCTTATCTGGATGCCCCTCAGATACAGATTCAGACGTGAATAATTTACGTTCTGACATAAAAATGTCCCCCCTTAAAAATAGTGTTATAGAGTTACAAAGTACTAGTAGGTATTTACATTATCTAAGAGTTACGACTCGAAAGAAATAAAAACGATACTTTTTTATTTCTGAAGCTAGTAAAGTGCATAGGATGATCGCCCTATAGCGGCAACCGTAGAATGACGAGCGACTACTTTGGAGCCGTCAGTCTTTGCGAATTACAAAGTACTGATAGGAAAACTCTTAGTGATAAATGCCTACCATCTTATCGGGACTATATAACGTTACCATTATATCATTTTTAGGCGCAATTTGCAGTCTTTAATGTAGTGTTTCTGTTTAGATAGTTCGTTCTCATAAATAAAAAAAGTTGGAGCACATTACTCCAACAATTGCTATTAAAATGTTTGGCGTTTAGCTTTACGCTCTGCACGACCTCGAGCGCGATTTTCAGCACGCTTAGTCTTACGGCGTTTTTCATCCACTGCCCATTGAATTTTTTTCTTATAACCCGGTTTGACTTTTTTCTTTTTCTTTTTAACCAAACCAATCATTTCGATATCAAGCTTATCTTGCTTCTTCTCACGGTTGGCACGACGATCACGGTCATAAGTATCTTGAAATTCCCCATCTTTGACCATTTTAGGAGTAAACTTGATTCCCAATTTCTCCAACTCACGGATATCCGAGTCATCACTTGGCTGATAAAGGGTAATGGCTGTACCTGGTAGGCCATTTCTTCCAGTACGACCAACACGATGCACGAAGAAGGATAAATCTTGCGGAATGGCATCATTGATAACATGACTGACACCTTCAATGTCAATTCCACGCGCTGCTAAATCCGTTGCGACAATATACTCAAAATCCAGATTTTTCACCTGGTTCATGATACGTTTGCGCTCACGAGGGGCAATATCTCCATGAATCTTTGCCACCTTCAAGCCTTGAGCAGTCAGATATGAATGCAATTCATCAGCGCGCGTTTTAGTGTTAACAAAAATCATTGCCAAATACGGTTGCATCAACCGAGTCAACTGATAAATTTGAGCATTCTTGTCACGTCCCTTAGTAGAAATCAACCAATTATCAATGGTATCAGAAATGACCGTTTTGGTCTTGA
The DNA here is from genome assembly GCA_963518235.1 of uncultured Streptococcus sp. Classification (GTDB taxonomy): domain Bacteria; phylum Bacillota; class Bacilli; order Lactobacillales; family Streptococcaceae; genus Streptococcus. The sequence goes on from CAUQIP010000006.1 coordinate 16,051, forward strand.
TTTTTTCCATAACAGGATTTGACAAGTATTTTTTCAAGAATGGTTGCAACTTTTGTGGGATAGTCGCTGAGAAGACCATGAATTGCAAGTCTTTTGGAAGGCTGCCAGCAATCTTATCAACAGTTTCCAAGAATCCCATATCCAAGGTCATATCTGCCTCATCGACCACAAAGGTCTTGGCCTTGTGAATAGCTAAATCACCAGATTTAACCAAGTCGTAGATACGACCTGGCGTTCCGATGACAATATGAGGCTGGTTACTTGCCAATTTTTCAATCTGGCGAGTCTTATCTGTCCCTCCCACATAATTAACCACACGAACTTCCACTTCTGAGTGGGCAGCAATCTGACGAGCTGCTTGATAAATTTGAGTAGCCAACTCACGGCTCGGTGCCGTAATCACTGCCTGTACACTATCACTAACTTCATCTAATTGCTGGAAAATCGGTAACAAGAAAGTGTGAGTCTTACCTGAACCTGTTTTTGATTCACCGACTAGGTCACGACCTGCCAAAACAATCGGAATCAACTTATCTTGCACCTCTGTTGGAGTTGTGAATTTTAACTCCTCCAAGGCTTCTCTAATATAGTTTTTAAATTGAAATTTCGTAAATGACATAATATCCTCGATTCTATCTATCTGTTCAATTATACCACATTTTATTCCATTTCAGTAGTCTCACTTATTTAGGCTATTTCCAGCACCTTTTCTAGTCAGAAAAAGGCTGGAATTTTATAATTCCAACCTCTTTTCATACTCAATGAAAATCAAAGAGCAAACTAGGAAACTAGCCGCAGGTTGCTCAAAACACTGTTTTGAGGTTGCAGATAGAACTGACGAAGTCAGTAACATCTATACGGCAAGGCGACGTTGACGTGGTTTGAAGAGATTTTCGAAGAGTATCAGTTATTATTTCCAGTTTAAAATAGCATTCAAGCCATAGTGATCACTCACTTGTGGACTCTTGTTACCATCAAATACGACATGTAAATGTTCTACAGCTAACTCTTGGGTAGTAAAAACATAGTCGATTCGAAGAGGTTCAGTGTTCCCTTTCCATCCATCAATTTCAGGTGGAACAGTATAGCTACCACTTTTCTCTTGAGCAACTTCAAATGCGTCTTGTAAGCCTAATGGACTAGCTAAAATAGCTTGGTAGCCTTCCTGACCTGCTGGATTGTTGAAATCTCCAGCTAGCAAAAGTGGCTTGTTTAGTTCTTTCAAGACAGCTTCAAATCGTGCCCATTCTTCTTGGAACCCTTTATCCCACCAAGAAAGATGGACACTGGCAACTGCAAGCTCCTTGCCATCGACTACAGTTTCAGCCAGGGCGACACGGCGAGTATGATAGTCTGTTGGATCATCCACATCTGAAACCAAAATTTCTCTTGCTTCAATAGGTGTTTTAGACAAGATAGCCACACCTTCATGGTAGCGGTCATAACCAATATGGTTATAGGCCCAAGTCCAGTAGTAATCTTTTCCTTGCTCTGACAACTTTTCAACCAAAAGTCTAACATAGTGGTCTTGGTGAATAGGCTCAGCTGCTGGCAAAGCTTGATAGAGATCATTAACTTCTACCTCTGACGAGGTAATCTCCTGATTGATTTCTTGGAAACAAATCAAATCATAATCTTTATCAAGAACGTCTTCAAGTAAGAGCTGGAATTTTTCTTCAGCTTCTTTTTCCATCCAACTGTGAGTATTGAGTGTTAAAAATTTCATGTTTTTCTCCTAAAACAAGAGGTTGGAAAACAGCTTCCAACCTCAAGTATATTACAATTCTACTTTAGCAACTGCTGTTTTAGCTGCAAGAGAACCTGTTTGTTCTAATTTAACTGATTTAATAGCTTCAGCATTTGTGAAGACAACCACTGTTGAAGTTTCACGACCTGCTGCACGGATAGCATCCAAGTCAGCTGTGACAAGAAGATCACCTGCTGCAACTTTTTGTCCTTCAGCTACATGAACTGTAAATGGTTTTCCTTCAAGACTTACTGTGTCCAAACCAATGTGAACCAATACTTCAAGACCTGCTTCAGTCACAAGACCAAGAGCATGTTTTGTAGGGAAGATGCTTGATACAGTACCTGAAACTGGAGATACAATGTTTCCATTTGCAGGTTCTACAGCAAATCCGTCGCCCATCATTTTTTGAGCAAATACTGGATCTTTTACTTGTTCCAAAGCAATAACTTGACCGTCTGCTACTGAGTAAACTTCCTCTGTTACACCTTTGTAGTGTACAGTGTTTTGTTGCGCTTCTGTCATTTGACTTGGAAGAGTTTCAGGAATGATTTCACCTGAATCAAGGATATCTTGGATATCAGATTTCAATACGTCTGCTTTTGGACCGTAGATAGCTTGAACTCCTTGCCCTTTCATGACAAGACCCATAGCTCCTTCTGCTTTCCATTGTTCTGCATCACCCACTCTATCTGCATCCTTAACAGTTACACGAAGACGAGTCATACATGCATCAACATCAACGATGTTTGCACGTCCACCAAGAAGGTTGATAATGTTTACAGCTTGAGAACCTGCTGCAACTTTCACTTCGCTGCTAGCTTCTTCTGAACCTTCAGCAGTTTCGTAATTTCCGTTACGTCCTGGAGTTGCGTAGTTGAATTTTTGAATCATGAAGTTTGCGATAAAGTACATGATTACAGCAAAGAGAACAGTTACCCAAACAAAGTTAACGATATCCATACCGATACCAGCGCTAATCGCAATAGGTGTACGAGTCAAGAACTCGATTGAACCGAATGAGTGCATACGTAGGTTTACTACGTCAGCCATAGCGAAGGCAGCACCTTGAACAAGTGAGTAAACAAGATACATAGGTGTTGCTACAAACATGAACATGTATTCGATTGGTTCAGTAACCCCTGTCAAGAATGTTGCAAGAGCTGTCGCAATCATCATACCTTTATATTGATGTTTCTTGTCAGCATCAACATTACGGTAGATAGCCACGATGACACCCATCAAGATACCGAATGAACCGATCATTTGTCCAACTTTGAAACGAGCTGGGTGAACAGTATCTAACAATTGTTGGTAGTGACTTGCATCTGTACCTTTAAGGTTAACAAGGTCTGTTACCCATGCAAGCCATAGTGGGTCCTGACCAAATACTTGAGTACCTTTAGCTGCACCAGTTAAAATGTCATAAGTACCACCAAGAGCTGTGTAGTTCATTGGGATAGTCAACATATGGTGAAGACCAAATGGCAAGAGCAAACGTTCCAAAGTACCATACAAGAATGGTGCAAGGATTGGAGCAGTTTCTTGTGAGTTGGCAATCCAGATACCAAAGCTATTGATACCTGTTTGAACTACTGGCCAGAAGGCAGCAAGTAGAATTGCAGCGATTGCTGAACGAAGAATAACTACAAATGGTACAAAACGTTTTCCGTTGAAGAATGAAAGTGCATCAGGAAGTTTACGGAAGTTGTAGTATTTATTGTAAGCAGTTGCCCCTACAAAACCAGAAATAATCCCTACGAAGACACCCATGTTAAGTGCTGGGGCTTCCATTACACTAATGAAGTAATCAGCAACTTTGATTGATCCACCAAAGAGTGTTGTTACCATAGCTTCTGGATTTTTCAACATATCTCCTGATACGCCAAAGATTGTACCAGTGATACGATTGATTAGGATAAAGGCAAGACCTGCCGCAAACGCACCACCAGCGCGTTCCTTAGCCCAGCTTCCTCCAATAGCGAGGGCAAACAAGATATGAAGGTTAACGATGACTCCCCAACCGATTTGCTCTAGTACACCACCAGTAATAACGAGTGGGGCAAAGTTAGGGTTAATCATCACAAGCGACTTACCGATTGAAATCATCAAACCAGCAGCCGGCATAACCGCGATAACCACCATCAAAGCCTTACCGAATTTTTGCCAAAACTCGAAAGACAAGACATTTTTGAATGTATCTTTCATCATTCAAATCTCCTTTATTTTTATTTAGGCAAACGTTTTACGAAAACGTTTGCACTTAACTATGTATTCATTATACCACTTTAAATTTTTTTGTAAAGGCTTTTATAAAAAAAAGTATACTTTTTTCTAAAATTTTTCTAGCAAAAAAGGAGATATTAAAATCTCCTCAAATATACTTATCTTCTGTTTTAGATTTTCAAGAAACGTCTCATTGAAATTCCTGATCCCAGTGAACCGATGAAAATACCAATCACAAATAATAGGGCAATCATCAGTGGACTGAATACCTCTGGTGAAATCATTGAAAGGTTTTGACCGACTAATGACTTATTGACCGATTGGTAAACCATTTGATAAACAACAAATACCAGAACTGACGGAAGGGTTGCTCCAAGCAAACCAATGAAGGCTCCTTCAAGCAAGAAAGGTCCACGGATATAACCGTTCTTAGCCCCTACTAAACGCATGATTTGAATTTCACGACTTCGTGAAATAATGGTGATACGTATCGTATTAGAAATCAAGAAGACTGCAATGAAAATCAATAATCCAGCGATAACAAGTCCCCAGACGCGAATAAATGAAGCTAACTTGAACAAGCGTTCTGTATTGGCACCACCATCTTGGACTTCTGATACACCTTCAATTTTCTTAGCCTCCTCGGCTACAGTTTTTACATCACTTGGTTGTATTGTATCAACGATATAGGCATCATATAGAGGATTGGCGTCACCATCAAAGATTTTCCAATTGTCCCCCATTGTCTCAGTTAATTTTTCATATTGTTCTTCTTTACTTGAAAAAGTAACACTCTTAACTGTAGACATCCCCTTCAAAGCATTATATACCTTGTGGTAGTCATTATTTGTAACAGTTTGACCTTCTTTTTCAATAGTCTCGCTATTATCAGCTACATCCTTACGAATGTAAACCATCACTCGGACATTATTTTCAATATCTGTAGCTAGTTTCGCTGTATTGAAAATAACAGAAGCAAATATTGCCACCAAGGTCAACGTAATCATGACTGAGCTGACAGCAGCCACTGTCATCCAGCCATTTCGTTTCAAGCTTTTTAACGATTCAAATAAATGGCGAAAAAATCTACTAATCATCGTATCCATACTCTCCTTTAGCTTCGTCACGAACGACACGGCCATTTTCAATGGCAATGACACGGTGGCGCAAGGTATTTACAATCTGACTATTGTGGGTCGCCATCAAAACAGTTGTCCCTTGGAGATTGATGCGTTCCAGCAAATTCATAATTTCCCATGAATTATCTGGATCCAAGTTTCCTGTTGGTTCGTCCGCAATCAATACTTTTGGATTATTTACAATAGCACGCGCAATCGCAATCCGCTGTTGTTCTCCCCCCGAAAGTTCATTTGGGAAAGAACGAACCTTATGCTTCAATCCAACGAGGTCTAAGACTTCCATAACACGTTTTTTGATATTACGGCGATTTTCCCCGATTACTTCCATAGCGTAAGCAATATTTTCATAGACAGTTTTCTTTGGCAACAATTTATAATCCTGAAAGACAACCCCAACACTTCGACGTAGAAGCGGAACATCTTTCTTTTTAATCTTAACCAGATTAAAACCAGCAACTGATAGGCTTCCTTTATCGATTTTTACTTCACGATATAGAGAACGAATAAAGGTTGACTTCCCTGCTCCTGAAGGTCCTACGATGTAAGCAAATTCCCCTGGTTGAACACTGACCGAAACACCGCGTAGGGCAGTCGTCCCGTTGTCATACTTTTTAACAACATCTCTCATTTCAATAATTGACATGTGAGTTCCTTTCTATCTTAGCTAATTCGCCACTTGAGATAGGCATCGATAAAACCATCTAGGTCTCCATCCATAACCTTATCTACTTGTGCAACCTCAAAGCTAGTTCGGTGATCTTTTACCATAGTATATGGCGTGAAAACATAAGAACGGATTTGGCTTCCCCATGTGATTTCCTTTTTCTCACCCTTAAGAGAATCAACTTCCGCAGCTTTCTTTTCTTGCTCCATTTGATAGAGTTTTGCCTGCAACATTTTCATAGCACGATCTCTATTTCCATATTGGGTACGATCGACCGTTGACTGGACGACAGTTCCCGTAGGAATGTGTGTCAAACGCACACCTGTTGAAACTTTATTGACGTTCTGACCACCAGCACCACCTGAACGGAAGGTGTCCATCTTGATGTCATCTTCACGGATTTCCACTTCAATGGTATCATCCAGCTCAGGCATCACTTCTACAGATGTGAAAGAGGTATGGCGACGTTTGGCAGAGTCAAATGGTGAAATACGAACCAAACGGTGAACACCCATTTCTGACTTGAGAAGACCATAGGCATTAGGTCCTTCAAATGATAAGGTTACTGACTTGATACCAGCTTCATCTCCTGCTTGGTAATCCAAAACTTCTACTTTAAAGCCTTTAGCATTTCCATAGCGAGTGTACATACGAAGCAACATATCACCCCAGTCTTGAGCTTCTGTACCACCGGATCCTGGATGGATTTCCAAAATCGCATTATTATGGTCATAAGGTTCTGACAAGAGAAGTGTCATCTCATAGCTGGTCATCATCTTATCAAGTTCTGACAACTGCGTTACCAGTTCTTCTTGAACCGACTCGTCTTCTGCTAAAAAGTCCAATAAAATTTCGACTTCATCCTGCAACTCTTCCATTTTGTGGAAAGTGTTATAGGTGTTTTTTAATTCATTTAATTCTTGCGACGTTTTTTGGGCCGCGATATTATCGTTCCAAAAATCAGGTTCTGTCATCTTGTTTTCCAAGATGGCAATCTCTTCCTCTAGACCCTCTAAGTCAAAGAGACCCCCTGAAAGAAGCTAATTTTTCACGATTTGCGTCAAATTTCTGACGAATTTCTGAAATGTCCATAAATACTCCTTTTTTGTATCGTTTTATTATACCATATTCTCTCATTTCTTTCCATCTTTTGCTCTACTCCCCTTTTTATGAAAAAAGAAGCCTTTCGGCTCCCCTCCTTATAAAACTTTTGCAGAAGTACGACTAATCTCCTCTACTTGAATATTCTCGGATTCAAATTTTTGCTTTAAGGCTGCCAAATCAACTGAACCATCAATTTGAACTTCTATAATCACCTTACCATCTTTACGCGGAATATTAACTGTATGGGAGATATTTAAATTTTCTTCAACGATTAGAGAAACAATCTTACCAAGAACGCCGACTTCATTTTCCGTAACAAAGCGCACACGAATTCCTTCTTCTCCATAGCCAGCAATTTCAAGAAAGGCTTGGAAAACATCACGGTCAGTAATAACCCCATAGACTTGATGGTTATCTACGACAGGAAGAATACCAATCTTGTTTTTCAACATCAGATAAGTTGCATCCTCTAGACTCGCATAGCCTGAAACAGTGACAACATCGCGAATCATGACATCTTTTACTTTTGTCTTGTTTAGAAGATAATTCATCTCATAGATAGAAAGACTTGTTGCTTTGGATGGACTTGCTTGGGCAATTGTTCCCTCTGTCACCAAACCAACCAATTGATCATTTTCGATAACAGGCAAGCGGTGTAATCCTTGCTCTCTCATCAAATCTGCTGCATGAGATACTGTTGTATCTGGACTAATATAAACTACCTTGCGGGTCATAAAATCTTTAACTGCCATGAGACTTCTCCTTTTCTATTCTTATCCCTATTATACAATCTTTTTGTAAATCTATCAAACGCTTACATTTCTTTTTCAAAATTCAGAAAAGTATGAATAAGCTAGCAAAAAGAGCTCTGAAATCGAGCTCTCTGAACGAAGGATAGACAGCTTCATTCTGTTTTGTTTCAATGATTAGGAGCTAACCTTCCAGTGCAGATGAGAATTGGTTCTCAATCGCTATCCACCGACTAAAAAGGTCCCCCGGACTATAATGATGATTACTTCGTAATCTTCATCTGCCGACTAAAACAATCCACTGGATTGTTTTAGCCACCCAGATATGCTTTTCTGACTTCTTCTGATGAGGCAAGTTCTTTTCCTGTTCCTGAAAGTACGATTTTCCCTGTTTCCAGTACATAACCTCGGTCAGAGATTGCGAGTGCTTTATTGGCATTTTGTTCAATCAAGAGGACGGTTGTTCCTTGTTTCTGAATATCTTGAATGATATCAAAAATCTCTTGGATAAAGATTGGTGCAAGTCCCATTGATGGTTCATCTAAAAGGAGAAGTTTTGGTGTTGACATAAGAGCGCGTCCCATGGCAAGCATTTGTTGTTCTCCTCCTGAAAGAGTGGCTGCATCCTGGTTCTTCCGTTCTTCAAGACGTGGGAAACGTGAGAAAACCTTCTTCAAGTTAGCTTGATTTTCTTCACGGTTTTTCTTTAAGAAAGCTCCCATTTCTAAATTTTCCATAACAGTCAAGCCAGGGAAGACGTGGCGTCCTTCTGGAACTTGTGAAAGACCACCTGCCACGATTTTCTGAGCCGGCATTTTTTGGATTTCTTGACCTAAAAATTCAATCTTTCCAGAACTTGGTCTAACCAAACCAGACAAGGTACGGAGAATGGTTGTCTTACCTGCACCATTAGCACCGATAAGGGAAACAACTTCTCCTTCATTCACTTCAAAGCTTACATCACGGACTGCTTGGATCATACCGTAATGCACAGAAAGATTTTCAACTTTTAACATAGACATTAGGCTTCACCTCCTAGATAAGCTTCGATAACGCGTTTATTGGTCTTAATTTCGTCTGGAGTTCCTTGTGCAATCAAACGGCCATACTCAAGTACGTAGATACGTTCTGTTACTTCCATGACCAAATTCATATCGTGTTCAATCAGCATGATCGTAATCTTAAATTCATCTTTGATACGACGAATTAACTCAGTCAATTCCGCTGTTTCCTGTGGGTTCATACCTGCTGCTGGTTCATCTAAAAAGAGAATTTTAGGTTCCGTAGCGAGGGCACGAACAATTTCCAAACGACGTTGCTGTCCGTAGGCAAGGTTTTTAGCAAGCGTCTCTGCATCACCATCTAAATCAAAGATTTTCAGCAATTCCAAAGCTTTAGCCTTTAATTCTTTTTCACTCTTGTAAAAAGCTGGCAAGCGTAAGAAACTAGCAAAAACATGTTGTTTGTGATGGTTACCAAAAGCAATCAAAACATTGTCCAAAACTGTTAAATCTTTAAAGAGACGAATATTTTGGAAAGTACGTCCAAGTCCCAAAGAAGCAATCTTATAAGGTGCCTTTCCATTCAAAAGGTGACCATCAAGGGTAACTGTTCCCTCACTTGGTTCATAAACACCCGTCAAAAGGTTGAAAAGGGTGGTTTTTCCAGCTCCATTTGGACCGATTAGTCCAACCAGTTCCCCTTCGTTCAATTCAAGAGTCACATCTCCAACAGCTGTTAGACCGCCAAAATGTTTGGTTAACTGTTTTACTTCAAGTAATGCCATTAGTTTTGTTCCTCCTTCTTAGATTTTTTAAAGAAACGTGATAGGCTCAATTCCCATGTTCCAAGGAGTCCACCTGGTCTGAAAATCATGACCAATACCAAGGCCAAAGCGTAAATAATCATACGCACACTAGCAACATCTTGGAGAAGCATATTCAAAATTCCAAGGACAATAGCTGAAACAATGGCACCTGTAATGGAACCAAGTCCACCAAATACAACAATAATCAGAACGTTGATTGAGTTGATGAAAGTGTAATCTTTCGGTACGACAGATCCAATAAATCCTGCCTGAAGTGACCCTGCAATACTTGCAGTAATAGCACCAAAGACAAAGGCGATGATTTTAATTTTAGTCGTATTAACCCCAACTGACTCAGCAGCAATCTCGTCCTCACGAACAGAGAGGGTTGAACGACCAATTGGGCTACGCAAGAAGTTCAAGGTTGCAATGGTTGTAATCACGACAAAAAAGTATACCATTTGCCAAGTTGTAAAGTTAGGAATTCCCAAGATACCTGCCGCACCATTTGTAAGGCTTCCACCATTGATGATAAAGATACGGATAATTTCAGATACCCCGAGAGTCGCTACGGCAAGATAGTCCCCCTTCAAGCGCAAGGTTGGAATTCCGACAAGTAAGGCAACTGCTCCTGAAAGCAAAGCTCCTACCAGCATAGCTCCAAAGAAGGCACCGTAGGTTGGTGATTTAGAACCAATAATAGCTGCGGCATAGGCACCAATCGCCATGAAACCAGCATGCCCAAGTGAAAATTGTCCTGAAAAACCAACGATTAGGTTAAGACCAACAGCCAGAATAATATTAATTCCAATTTGTTGTAAAATCTGTACATAGAATAGATTGAGTACTCCGACTGAAACCAGTACACTAATCAAGCCATAACCAGCTAGTAAAAGGAGTAACCATAGAATATTAACTTTTAAATTTTCCTTCATCGTTTACACCTTCTCTTTCACATTTTTACCAAGGATACCAGCTGGGCGGACAATCAAGATCAACAACAAGATTCCATAAACAATGGCATCACGGAAGTCTGACATTCCAAAGGCTGTCGCAAAGGTTTCCAATAGACCAATTACAAAGCCACCAAGAGCCGCACCAGGAATGATTCCGATACCACCAAGTACTGCGGCAACGAATGACTTAAGACCTGGAGTAACCCCCATCAAAGGCTCAAGAGAGTTATAATAGAGGGCAATCAGAACACCAGCCGCACCCGCAAGAGCTGAACCCAAAGCGAAGGTAAAGCTGATAGTACGGTTTACATTGATCCCCATCAATTGCGCTGCATCGCTATCTACAGATACTGCACGCATGGCTTTCCCCATCTTGGTCTTTTGAACAATGACTTGTAACAAAATCATCAAAATCAAGGAAATGGCCAAAATCATTAACTGCACATTTGTTAGGCTAATTGGTCCCAAATCATAGCGAACTGTTTGAATTGCTTGAGGGAAGGCACGAGTATTGGCACCAACCAGATAGACCATACCATACTCCAGTAGGAAGGAAACCCCAATAGCTGTAATCAAAACAGCAATACGAGTAGAGTGGCGCAAAGGTCGATAAGCAAGAAATTCAATCACGACACCAAGAATGGCTGTCGCTAGCATCGCTACAATAAGCGCTACAAAGAAATTCATTTGGAAAGAATTAATCAAGAAATAACCGATAAAGGCTCCCATCATATAAATATCACCGTGGGCGAAGTTGATGAGCTTGATAATTCCGTAAACCATGGTATATCCTAGGGCTAACAGCGCGTATACACTACCTAGAATCAAACCATTTACTAGTTGTTGGAGCATAAGATTCACTCTTTCTATATATAATTTCGAGGGTTTCCCCTCACTTTTTGATAGGTTCGTATACTCAATGAAAATCAAAGAGCAAACTAGGAAACTAGCCGCAGACTGTACTTGAGTACGGCAAGGCGACGTTGACGCAGTTTGAATTTGATTTTCAAAGAGTATTAAACATCGAAACAGGGAGTGAGTCCGAGGCTCATTCCCTATTTCAACATTTTTCTATTATGGTTTTACAACTTCTGCTGCTTCAACCTTACCATTGTTCATGGTCATCATGTAAGCAGTTTTAACTGTGTTGTGGTCCGCATCGAAGCTTGTTTGACCAGTTACACCTTCAAAGTCTTTTGTTTTAGCAAGATTATTCTTGATTTCACCTGAGTTTTTAGCACCTTTTGCTGCGTTTGCTACAAGATGAACTGAATCATAAGCCAAGGCTGCAAATGTTGAAGGCTCTTCATTGTACTTAGCACGGTAAGCATCAAGGAAAGCTTTTGCCTTAGCTGAAACTTCTACAGTAGTTGAGAAGCCTGAGATAAAGTAGATGTTTGATGCTTTTTCAGCAGTTGCTTGTTGTACAAACTCTTCACCGTTGAATCCATCACCACCAACGATTGGTTTGTCAATTCCCATACCACGCGCTTGGTTTACAATTTTACCAGCTTCAGTGTAGTAACCAGGAACAATGATAGCATCAAAGTCTTTCCCTTTCATTTTTGTAAGGGCTGCTTGGAAGTCTGTGTCACCTGCTACGAAAGTTTCATCTGCAACGATTTCACCCTTATATGACTCGCGGAAAGATTTAGCGATACCTTTAGCATAGTCACTGGCATTATCAGTGTAAAGAACGACTTTCTTAGCGTTTAATTTTTCAGAAACATAGTTTGAGATAATTTTTCCTTGGAAGCTATCTTGGAAAGTTCCGATAAAGAGGTAATCTTGACCTTTAGTCAATCCATCTTGAGTCGCACTTGGCGAAATCAATGGAACACCTGCTTTTGTAGCGTTAGCTACCGCAGCTGCAGTTGCACCAGATGTCGCAGGTCCTACGATTGCTGATACTTTAGATTGGGTTACAAGGTTAGTTGTTACTGAAGCAGCCTCTGCTGTTTCAGACTTGTTATCTTTATCGACTACTTCGATTTGTTTTCCATCGATACCACCTGCGGCATTGATTTCATCAACGGCAAGTTGAGCACCTTTTTGTTCAGATGTTCCGTAGGCTGCTACGGCACCAGTTTCTTCAAAGTTAAATCCGATTTTAATTGTCTTTTCATCTACTGAGTTACCAGCAGCGTTTGACGCTCCAGACTTCACTTCTCCACAGGCTGCAAGAAGTGCTACACTTGCAAGTGCCACAAACGATAGGGCAAATTTTTTCTTCATCTTTTTTGTCTCCTTATTTCTTAAATAAATAGTATGTTAAGAATATACCGAATTATCAGAAAATTGTCAACACTTTTCTTGAACTTTTTCGATGATAACGTTTTCCTCTCGATAAAGATTGCCCACAAAGGGTGTTTCCAGCTCTTGAATATGACAAGCTCTAACTTTTTTAATAAATTTTTCCTTGCTCAAGCGCCCGACCAATTGCTCCACTTCTTGAGTTGGAACATAAAGCTGCAAGTAACGATGCTTCTTGGAATGATAGGTAATATCTCCATAATCCTGCAGTTTTTTGGCATCCCGATTATAGTAAAGATAGATAATCAAGCCAGATCGATTGACTTTTTCAAACATGGTAAATCCTCTTTCTAAGAAATCTCTCCCTATTATACCAAAAAAAGCAAACCCCGTCGAGTTTGCCTTCTTTCATTATTAGTTCAATGAATTGTTGGCCATGATTTCATCAATAAAGCCATATTCAAGTGTTTCTTGAGCACTCATCCAGTTATCGCGTTCTGCATCCGCATGGACTTTTTCGATTGACTGTCCTGAATTTTCAGCCAAGATTTTTTCCAAGGTATTACGAGTTTTGAGCAAGTGTTCTGCAGCAATCGCCATATCGGTTTGTTGGGTACCACCACCTGTACCACCCATTGGTTGGTGAATCATGTATTCAGCATTTGGAAGCATGAAACGTTTGCCTTTTGCTCCACTTGATGCAATGACCGTCCCCATAGATGCGGCCATTCCCATAACAATGGTTTGGACATCTGCCTTAATAAAGTTCATGGTATCAACGATTGCCAAACCAGCTGAAACAGAACCCCCAGGTGTATTGACATAAAGGTAAATATCTTTTGTACTATCTTGGGCATCCAAGAAAAGCAACTGGGCAATAACAGAGTTAGCCATATTGTCTTCAACTGGACCTGTCAGCATAATGATGCGGTCTTTGAGAAGACGTGAGTAAATATCGTAGGAACGTTCTCCTCGGCTTGTTTGTTCAATAACTACAGGAATCATTCAATTCTCCTTTTAAGTTTTAATTTTGTTTGTCAAATGACTAAATATAAGACTATTATAATATCTTGGTCAAAAAAGGTCAAATTTTTGCTCTGCTTTCATTAGACAGAAACAAAAACTCAACCTCCTTTCGTGACTGGAACTTCTTTTCCAAGTCATTCTTCTTTTCGATCTTATTTCGTACCGAACAAGCGGTCTCCAGCATCCCCAAGACCTGGAACGATATAACCGTGTTCGTTCAAGCGTTCATCCAAGGCTGCTGTAAAGATTTCTACATCTGGATGAGCTTCTTGAAGGGCTTTTACACCTTCTGGTGCTGATACAAGGCAGACAAATTTGATATTTGATGCGCCACGTTTTTTAAGAGAATCAACAGCCAAGATTGCTGAGCCACCTGTTGCCAACATTGGGTCTACTACAAAAATTTGACGTTGGTCAATATCTTCAGGCAATTTCACTAGGTACTCAACTGGTTGAAGTGTTTCTTCATCACGGTACATACCAATGTGACCAACTTTAGCAGCTGGAACCAAGCTCAAGAGACCATCAACCATCCCGATACCTGCACGCAAGATTGGAACGATAGCCAATTTCTTACCTGCCAATTGTTTTTGAACTGTTTTTGTGATTGGTGTTTCGATTTCCACATCTTCTAGTGGAAGATCACGAAGTACTTCATACCCCATCAACATTGCAATCTCATCTACTAGCTCACGAAAAGCTTTTGTAGAAGTATCTGTACGACGCAAGATTGACAATTTGTGTTGAATCAGTGGATGATTAATAACTTCAATTTTTCCCATTTTTGGAATTCCTTCTTTCAATTTATTCTTCTTATTATACCAAAAAACGGTTTAAAAATCTTTCTAAACCATTTATTTTTGATAATTTTTACATTAGATCTGCCTCTTTAAGAGCTGCCTGTACTGTCTCAAGTGGTAAATGGGTCAATTCTGTCCCTTTTTCTTGATAAAGGTATTGGGCATAGTCATCCATTCGGTACTGGTTAATATAAACCACGCGCTTGCAACCAACTTGAAGTAATTGTTTCGTGCAATTCAGACAAGGAAAATGCGTCACATAGGCTGTAAAGCCTTTAGGAACACCACGTTCAGCACCTTGAAGGATAGCATTTACCTCAGCGTGAAGGGTACGAACACAGTGACCTTCAATGACCAGACATTCGTGATCAATACAATGCTCGGTACCTGACACCGAACCATTATAACCAGTGGAAATCACCTTATTATCCTTTACCAGAATTGCGCCCACTTTGGCACGTTTACAAGTGGAACGATTGGCAATCAGTAGGGCTTGGGCTGCAAAATACTCATCCCAAGCTAGTCTTTTTTCAGTCATATCTCTTCTCCTTTTTCGCTATTTTTTAAAAAATGGTAACCGTAAATCCGCTATCTTTTCAGCAGGTACCTTCATGCCATCCTTGATCCATTTTAAAAGGACTGAGACGATGGCTGAGCTCCAAAAGGAATGAAGATAAGAGCTGACACCTTTTGATTTTCCATGGTATTTTTCTAGAAATTCCTGCATGGCTTGGACAAAGATTTTTTCCAGATGGTAATCCAAGGCCAATTGAATCACTCTGGCTTCCTTTCTTGCTTCTCGGAAAAGGTGAACCCAGACCAGATAAAGGTCTGTCTTTAAATCATAATGATGCAACTGTTCCATAATATTGTGGACAGTTCGTTTAAAGACGCTTTCTAAAATCTCCTCTTTGGAATCATAATTGCGATAAAAGGCCGCACGTGAAACGCCTGCCCGTTTGACCAATTCAGAAATACTAATCTTGGTCAAATCCTTTTTTTCCAAAAGTTGCAAGAGGGCTGTTTCGATGGCTTCTCTAGTTAATAAATTGGATTCTTGGTTTGATTTTCTGAGATTTTCGAGAGATTTTTCAGAGATTCTACGTTCAGACATAACATTTTCTTTCTACTTGTCACAACAGACGGATGAGGCTTTTGTTTCAAGGGTTTTCATGATATAATTGTAAAAAAAGACAGAACCTTTGTCAATGTATAACTGGCAAAGATGGAGAATTTCTATGACTTGGAAGATTATTGCTGACTCTGGTTGTGATTATCGTCAACTGGCAAAACCAGCTATTGACACAACCTTTGTAAGCGTCCCCTTAACCATTCAAGTAGCTGATCAGATCTTTGTTGATGATGCCAATCTTGATATTGACCAAATGATGGAAACCATGTATGCAACTGCAGAAGCTTCAAAATCAGCTTGTCCAAGCCCAGATGACTATTTGCGAGCATTTGAAGGAGCCAAAAACATTTTCCTAGTAACCATCACAGGTACTCTTTCTGGTAGTCACAATAGTGCTCAACTGGCTAAGAATATTTATCTGGAAGACCATCCTGACACTAAGATTCATGTGATTGATAGTTTGTCTGCTGGCGGTGAAGTTGACTTGCTCGTAGAAAAATTAAATGACTTGATTGACCAGGGCTTATCTTTTGAAGAAGTAGTTGAAGCTATCACTGCCTATCAAGAAAAAACCAAGTTGCTCTTTGTCCTAGCCAAAGTCGATAACTTGGTGAAAAACGGCCGTTTGAGCAAGCTTATCGGTACAGTCGTTGGCCTTCTAAATATCCGTATGGTCGGAGAAGCTAGTGAAACTGGAACCCTTGAATTGCTACAAAAAGCACGAGGACCAAAGAAATCAGTTCAGGCAGCCTATGAAGAGTTGATAAAAGCTGGATATGCTGGTGGCCGTATTGTCATGGCCCAACGCAATAACGAGAAATGTTGTCAACAGCTCTCAGAACGAATCCTCGAAACCTTCCCACAGGCGGATATCAAAATTCTCCCAACCTCTGGCCTCTGCAGTTTCTATGCAGAAGATGGTGGTTTGCTGATGGGATATGAAATTGACTAATTCCATTCTTGACAAGAGGTGACTTCATCTCTTGTTTTTTTGTGGTACAATAGAGCTATGAAACATTTTGATACTATTGTCATCGGTGGAGGTCCTGCTGGTATGATGGCTACGATTTCCAGTAGCTTTTATGGACAGAAAACCCTTCTCATCGAAAAAAATCGGAAACTTGGAAAAAAATTAGCTGGGACTGGCGGGGGACGTTGCAATGTGACCAACAACGGAACTCTAGATGACCTACTAGCTGGAATCCCTGGAAATGGGCGCTTTCTCTACAGTGTCTTCTCCCAGTTTGATAACCATGATATCATCAACTTTTTTACGGAAAATGGTGTTAAACTAAAGGTTGAAGACCACGGCCGTGTCTTTCCTGCTAGTGACAAGTCTCGTACCATTATCGAAGCTTTAGAAAAGAAAATCACTGAGCTAGGTGGTCAAGTTGCTACTCAAACAGAGATCGTTTCTGTTAAAAAAGTAGATGATCAGTTTGTCCTTAAATCAAATAATCAAACCTTCACTTGCGATAAACTCATTGTCACAACTGGTGGTAAATCCTATCCTTCTACTGGTTCGACTGGTTTTGGTCATGAAATTGCCCGTCATTTCAAACATACCATTACCGAGCTTGAGGCAGCTGAAAGTCCTTTATTGACAGATTTTCCACACAAGGCCTTGCAGGGAATTTCATTGGATGATGTGACCCTAAGTTATGGCAAGCATGTCATCACTCACGATTTGCTCTTTACCCACTTTGGTTTGTCTGGTCCTGTTGCCCTACGTATGTCTAGTTTTGTCAAGGGTGGGGAGGTTCTCTCGCTAGATGTTTTGCCTCAACTTTCTGAGAAGGACTTGGCTACATTTCTAGAAGAAAATCGGGAAAAATCCTTGAAAAATGCCTTAAAAACTTTGCTTCCAGAACGTTTGGCTGAGTTTTTTATACAAGGATTTCCTGAAAAAGTCAAACAGCTAACTGAAAAAGAACGCGATCAACTTCTCCAGTCTATCAAGGCTCTAAAAATTCCTGTAACTGGTAAAATGTCTCTTGCTAAATCCTTTGTTACCAAAGGAGGCGTCAGTCTCAAAGAAATAAATCCTAAAACTCTGGAAAGTAAACTGGTCACTGGCCTCCACTTTGCAGGCGAGGTCATGGATATTAACGCCCACACAGGTGGCTTTAACATCACTTCTGCCCTCTGTACCGGCTGGGTGGCAGGATCAAATCCAATCTAAATCTAAATTATTCAATGGCTAAATCAGCCCCAAAAGAAAGGAACTGCTTTGGAACATATTATCTTGTTAAGGGGAGTTACTCCTAATGGAAAAAATGCTATCCCTAAAATGTCTTATCTAGTAGATATCTTGACAGAAGCTGGTTTTCAACAAGTTCGAACCTATATTCAAAGTGGGAATATCATTCTTGAAAGTGACTTAGATTTAGAAAAAATACGAGAACGTGTCCATACTCTAATAAAGGAAAATATTGGTGCTGACTTAAAAATGGTAATCAAGAACAAAAGTGATTTTAAAAAAATTGTCCAAGAAAACCCGTTTGGAGAAGACTATCTTCATGATCGTGTACATGTGATTCTTTATCAGGGATTTATCCAAAGCCTCCCCTTAGAAAAATTGAAAATTGATTACGGTGAAGAAGAAATTTGTATCGGTAACCATTGTCTTTACCTCTATCTCCCTAGAACTGCAAAACAAAAGAAACTCCATACCAACTATCTTGAAAAGCTTTTTAATGTAGATTTGACCATGCGAAAACTAAATGTAGTAGAAAAATTATTAAGCAAGTAGTGCTTGAATTTAGCAAAAATCGGAAGATCACTCCTCCGATTTTATTTTGTCTGAGTTTGGACATAGTGGGCAATCACATCTGATGTGTACTGGGCTGTTCCAGGTCCAAATTTGTCAATGTTTTCCTTAAATTCTGGGTTGTAGACGTAGCCTTTACCGATATGACCGAATACCTCAATAGAGCAGTCAAATCCATAAGTACGGATGGCTTGCAAGAGTTTAGCGGCTTCTTCTTGATTTTCAGTTGCTGTTACAGGTAGACCAGCTTGAAGATTTTGTGCCAATGCTTGAAAAACTTGGTTGAAGGCAGCCGTAGCCTCGTCTTCGTGACCTTTCTGGCGCTCCAGCGCTTGGTCCATGACTTCTTGTCCATATTTCTCTACCGCCTCTTGGTGGTATTTTTGATGGTCTTGGTAGTTAAATCCAGCAAATTTCTCTTGAATGCTCATTTCTCTTTCTCCTTTTTGTTCTTGAATTGTTTTTTGCAAGGTTGAAATCAAGGTATCCAGATTTTCCCTTTCTCGAGTCAAATAGTCCAACTGCCTGGTCAAATGAGGCAATAAATCTGTCCTTTCTTCCTTTAATAGCTCTGCTATTTTTTCTAAAGAAAAACCTAGATATTTGTAGTAAAGAATAACCTGAAGGCGTTCCAAATCCTCCTGACTGTAGGTTCGATAGCCGTTTTCCGACTTTAAAGGAACCAAGAGTCCTATCTTGTCGTAGTGGTGCAGGGTCTTGACAGAGACACCTGAAAGCTGGGCAGCTTCTTTTATATGGTACATGATTTCCTCCTTACAATGATAGTATAACCCCTCCCCTTAGGTTAGAGTCAAGCGTTTTTGCGAAATTTTTTTACTTTATCATAACATGAAAATGGTTTTCTTGACAGACCTTAGAAAACATGATAGGATAGTCAAGTCTATCGATCAAAAGAAACGCTCATTTTGAGTACTTATGAGGCTAGTTGCCAAGGGCAGTAGCTTTTTCTTTTGTAATACTAATTTTAGGAGTTTAACTATGTCTGAAAAATCTCAATGGGGTTCTAAACTGGGCTTTATCCTAGCGTCTGCTGGCTCAGCCATCGGACTTGGAGCTGTTTGGAAATTTCCCTATATGACTGCTGCTAACGGTGGAGGAGGCTTTTTATTAGTCTTTCTCATTTCCACTATTCTAATCGGTTTCCCCCTTTTGCTTGCAGAATTTGCCCTCGGCCGAAGCGCTGGTGTCTCAGCAATCAAAACCTTTGGAAAACTAGGCAAGAATAGCAAGTACAACTTTATCGGTTGGATTGGTGCCTTTGCTCTCTTTATCCTCTTATCATTTTACAGTGTTATCGGAGGATGGATTTTAGTCTATCTAGGTATTGAGTTTGGGAAATTGTTCCAGCTTGCTGGGACGAGTGATTATGCTCAGTTATTTACTTCAATCATTTCAAATCCAGCCATTGCCCTGGGAGCTCAAGCTGCCTTTATCCTATTGAATATCTTCATTGTATCACGTGGGGTTCAAAAAGGGATTGAAAGAGCATCTAAGGTTATGATGCCTCTGCTCTTTATCATCTTTGTCATCATCATCGGGCGCTCTCTCAGCTTGCCAAATGCCATGGAAGGGGTTCTCTACTTCCTCAAACCAGACTTTTCAAAACTGACTAGTGCTGGTCTCCTCTATGCTCTGGGACAATCTTTCTTTGCCCTCTCACTAGGGGTTACAGCCATGCTGACCTATGCTTCCTACTTGGATAAGAAAACCAATCTGGTCCAGTCAGGGATTTCCATTGTAGCCATGAATATCTCAGTATCCATCATGGCAGGTCTAGCCATTTTCCCAGCCATGTCAGCTTTCGATATCCAGTCTGAAGGTGGACCGAGCCTGCTCTTTATCGTCTTGCCTCAACTCTTTGACAAGATGCCTTTTGGAACCATTTTCTACATCCTCTTCCTCTTGCTCTTCCTCTTTGCGACGGTCACTTCTTCTGTCGTTATGCTGGAAATCAATGTGGGCAATATCACCAATCAGGACAACAGCAAACGTGCCAAATGGAGTGTTATTTTAGGAATCTTGACCTTTGTCTTTGGAATTCCTTCAGCCCTATCTTACGGTGTTATGGCAGATGTTCACATCTTTGGGAAGACCTTCTTTGACGCTATGGACTTCTTGGTTTCTAATCTCCTCATGCCATTTGGAGCTCTCTGCCTTTCACTCTTTACAGGCTACATCTTCAAAAAGGCTCTTGCCATGGAGGAACTACACCTTGATGAAACAGCATGGAAACAGGGACTGTTCCAAGTCTGGCTCTTCCTTCTTCGTTTCGTCATTCCAATCATCATCATTGTGGTCTTTATCGCCCAATTTATGTAATCAAAAAGGACTTGAGTAGTGAACTCAGGCCCTTTCTTTTTTTATGGATGGCTAACAATTAATTCCAAACCTTGCCCTTCCAAAGTCCAAGCTTCAACATCACTTGGTAGGATAAAGTGGCTGCCTTTTTGGATTGGATAGTTTTTTCCGTCAACAGTCAGTTGACCTTGACCAGCTAAGACACTCAACAAGCTGTAGTCAGCTGTCTTTTCGAAGTCAACTTTTCCAGTGATTTCCCACTTGTAAACTGCAAAGAAATCATTGGATACAAGGAGAGTGGAACGCAAATCATCTGCTTTAACAGTCACAGGACGGCTATTTGCTGGTTCACCAATGTTCAAAACATCGATGGATTTCTCAAGGTGAAGTTCACGCAAGTTGCCCTTGTCGTCCTTGCGGTCAAAGTCATAGACACGGTAGGTGGTGTCGCTAGACTGTTGGGTTTCAAGAATCAAGATTCCTGCACCGATAGCGTGCATGGTGCCACTTGGTACATAGAAGAAATCTCCAACCTTAACAGGAACTTTTGTCAGCAAGGCATCCCAGTTCTTGTCCTCGATTTGCTGGCGGAGTTCTTCTTTTGACTTGGCATTGTGACCGTAGATAATCTCTGAACCTTCATCCGCAGCGATGATATACCAGCATTCTGTTTTTCCGAGTTCGCCTTCATGCTCTAGTCCATAAGCATCGTCTGGGTGAACTTGAACGCTGAGCCAGTCGTTGGCATCGAGGATTTTGGTCAAAAGCGGAAATACAGGTTCTGGTCGATTGCCAAACAATTCACGGTGCTCTGCATATAAAGTAGCTAGATCTGTTCCTTCAAAGCGACCATTGGCAACTTTAGAGACACCATTTGGATGGGCTGAGATGGCCCAATATTCTCCGATTTTTTCACTTGGAATGTCGTAGCCAAACTCATCACGTAGCTTGGTACCACCCCAGATTTTTTCTTGCATAACTGATTGTAAAAATAATGGTTCTGACATCTTGATCTCCTGTCTGATTTTTCTCCCCTCATTATAGCAAAAAAAGAGTTCGAATTGAACTCTTTTTAACATCTTATAAAGTAGGGAGAAGATTTTATAAAAATAGTAACGATATACTTTTTTCTTTGATAGAGACGAACATAAAAGACTCTCGTAAAGCTAGCTGTCACTGGGCTTTTTCCCTCAACTCTCATTCAAAAATTACTTTAATGAAGCATCTATTTTCATAAACGAACAAAACTGAAATTTTTAAATCAAAGCTGTAATAGCCGTCACAAGGCCAAAAACGATACCTGGAGCATTGGCAGCAGCAAGGGGAATATCTCTTTCTTTCTTGAAAAGACCGTAGTAAACCCAGAGACTACAGTTGATGGCAGCAACCAAGGGCTGGATGAAATTTCCTTTTTGACCGGCAAGATTATTCATGATTTGTGGGAAGTAAGACACATACATCATAACAGACATGAAGGTCGCTACCCAACCCAAAACTTTCATTTGTTTTTCGGACATTTTCAAAACCTCTTTTATTCTTTTATGCTTTTTATTTTATAATATGATGCAAAAACAAGCAAGAGTTTGAGAGTTTTGTTATAAAAATGTAAACTATCACAATCTTGTGATAAGAAAGAAGAGTGAAGTCAGGAAAAGTATATATAATCAGAAAAACGCATATTATTATGTATTGAAAAATCTTGATACTGGGTGTTTTATTGCTGAAATATTTACTTTATTTTCTGATAAAACTGACTTTTAAGCCAGAATCAATATTTTCCTAAATCTACAACTTGTTGATATCTACTTTCATCATCAATATGATGGGCAATTTCTAACATCATAACAGGAAGAGAAAATAGTAGTTCATGTACCATGAGGGCGTTTTCTTCATCTAGGTTTGCGGTCACTTCATCAGCCAATAACAGATTTTTTCTACGAAGAAGAAAGCGTGCCAATTCAATCCTTACTCTTTGTCCCCCAGAAATATTCTCCCCGTTATTTTTGATAATAAAATCCATCCCACCCGTCAATTCAAAATCTAGTTTGACTTGTTTCAAAACAGCAAGCACCTCTTCATCAGAAAATTCTTGTCCTAAGGTCAAATTATAACGCACTGTATCGTTAAAGAGAAATGGATGTTGGCTAATAATTCCTATACTGGATACAAAACTTGATGTACATTCATTAACAGTTGTCACGCCGATAATTTCTCCCTCATCTGCTATTTCTTCTCCAGTAATGAGTCGAAATAAGGTTGACTTACCACAACCACTCGGTCCTTTGATTAAAACTTTCTGACCTGCTTGAACATCCAAATTTAGATGAGTAAAAAGTCGTCTGTCACCATAGGATTTACTTAAATTTTTAATGTGCAGAGCATTCAATTCTTGCGCATCTTTTTTATCTATCTGTTTTACATCTCCAATTTCTAATACTCCAAAAATCTTATCTGCTGTCGTTTTTGCCCCTTGTATATCTACAGCATCATACATAATAGTCTGAATAGGGCTCACTAGCTGACCTGCTGCGATGTACATGGCAACAAGACTTGCCACTGACACTTTCTGCCCAGCCATAGCAAAGTAAAAACCTAAAACAAGTGGTAAAACTTGGCTTAAAAAGACCATGAAACCGTTGCAAAAGAAAATTATATTATGGGTAAAGCAAAATTTTTGAATGGCTAGTTGATAATTTCGATTAATCTTCCAAAATCTGTTCTGATTTTCAGAAATTGCTTGGTTCATGAGTAGAGTATGTGCTCCTCGGATACTATCAGATACTTGATTATGCACTTCTACTCTGCCTTGAGCCATGTCATCACCAGTATGTTTGAGTCTTTTATTCATCAAGAACTGAGGAATAGGACGTAAAATAGTGAAAAAGACAAAAATACTACCTAGTAACAAATTTTGCGAAATAATATAAATCGCTGTTAGTAATGCTACAAAGCTCCAGCAAATGATATTGACGTATTTTTCTAAGTAATTATCCCCCAAATACTCCATATCTTGTGTGAGCATGGTGATTTTTTCATCTTTGCTAAAATCTTTTTTTATCATCAGCTTATCAAATAAATCTGCCCTCATATTCATTTGAATTTCACGTCGAAAAACATTATGTGTATGATTACAAAAGAGCATTAAGCTATACAAGACGAAGTATACTGTAAAGCCAAAAATAGCAAACTGTATGATTTTAGAATAAGTCAGTTCTCCTTGATTTAAAGACAAGGCTTGTGATACGACTAAGGGTTGAGCAAGAGCCAAACCTCCATTTGCCAGTGCACCGATGATAGTATAAAACTTCGTTTTCTTATCTAGATAGTGAAATATTTTATTCATAATGCCCTCCTAGAAAAATAGAGAGACTATCCACCCTCTCCATTTTTATATAAACTTAACAAATATTACAATTATTGCTTACAACTTCAGGTTTTTTACAACCTTTTTATTTTTCTTGATAGATTTTTTTGCTTACCCTTCTCTAGTCCACATCTAAAATATCTTCATAGCATCCAGAGATAGCATAAAGTACTAGATTTTTACGAATTTTCTCTTGCATATTCTTACAAATCACAGAAGAGCTTAATTCCGTAATATGCTTGGCCATTGGACAAAAGCCTGATTTACAAACTAAAGCAAAGGGACATGTTTTACAGTCTTCTCTAACAGACAGAAACCATCCTTTCATATGAATCTTGTTTTATATTGTTATATTTTTATTATAAAATTTTAGAAAAACGCTGTCAATTGTTTATATGCAATTGCTTTATATTAAAAAGACCGGATTGCTCCGATCTTTCAATAGTTCATATTCTCACATTCTGTTTTAAGAATAGTTAAGGTTATCTTCAAATGACTAAGCGCCCTATTTCATACGATAAAAATCAATCACTAGACCAGCAGGGCCTTTAACTAATAAGGACTCTGTTCCCCAATCGGTTACAGTTGGTCCGTTTAAAACCTGGATACCAAGTTCTTTCAACCGTTGGTAATTCTGGTCTACATCCTCAACCTCGATATGAAGAATGATTCCTGACTGAAAATCTTCCAAAGGAATCAAATGATTTTGGGACAACATCAGACAGTGACTGCCAATCGTAAACTGAGCAAAACTGTCATCAACATAATCGGGCTTTTTATCCAAAATACGCTCCAAGTCAGCACAGACTTGGGGAACATCTGAAACGATAATATCTAATTGATTTAAATTCATTTACTATCCTCCATAAAAAGACCGGATTGCTCCGATCTTTTTAAGTTCCACGAAGGAATTATTTAATTGCGCGTGATTGCAAACCTTCTTCTTCCAAGAAGAGGCGGAATGGTACGAGTTCTTCTGCTTCGTATTTTTCCTTGAAGGCTTTGATTGCTTCTTCTGAGTGAAGTTTTGGATCCAATTCAAGTACTTCTACTGGAAGTGGACGGTGTGGAGTGATGCGAGCATCGATCACAACAGTTTTACCTTCTTTGTTGAGTTTAACAGCTTCTGCAACAACTGCATCGATGTCTTCGATACGGTCAACTGTAAATCCTACAGCACCTTGAGCTTCAGCGATTTTCGCATAGTCAGCATTAGGGAAGTCACAACCAAACAAGTGTTTGTTTGTGTCTTCGTATTTGTCCTTGATGAAGGCATATTTACCATTTGAGAAGACAACGTTGATAACTGGAAGGTCGTATTGAACGTTTGTGATAACGTCTGGGTAGCACATGTTGAATGCACCGTCACCCATGATGTTCCATACTTGGCGATCTGGATTGTCTTTCTTAGCAGCGATACCACCAGGAAGGGCAATACCCATTGTCGCAAAGAGTGGAGATGTACGCCACATGTTCTTAGGTGTCATGTGAAGGTGACGAGTAGATGTTTGAGTAGTGTCACCTACGTCGATTGAGTAGATAGCGTCTTGATCAGCATGTTTGTTGATTGCATTGTAAACTTGATACAATTGCAATTCACCCTCAGTTTTACCTTCGAGTTTGTTCATGTAATCACGCCAGTTTTGGTTGTTCTTAACGTTTGCACGCCACCATGGAGTAGATTCAACTGGGTTCACTTTGTCAAGGATAGCTTTAGCTGCTTGACCTGCATCACCAAGGATTGAAGCGTCTAGGGCATGACGTTTACCAAGTTTGTAAGGGTCGATATCAACTTGGATGAATTTTTCAGTGTTCTTGAAGGCTTCGTAAACTTCAGCAAATGGGAAGTTTGAACCAAGGAAAAGAACTGTGTCTGCTTCAAAGACCACTTCGTTGGCTGGTTTCCAACCAACACGGTAAGCAGAACCTGTCAAACCTTCATAGTTCCATTCGAAAGCTTCAAAGTTTTTACCAGTTGTGATGATTGGTGCTTTGATTTTACGTGACAATTCAGTAATCACTTCACCAGCTTTAACACCACCGTAACCAGCGTAAATAACTGGACGTTCAGCATTGTTCAAGATTTCAACAGCTTTGTTGATTTCAACTTCGTTCAAAGCAGGAGCGATGAATGAACGCTCGTATGAACCTGATCCATAGTATGAGTTTTCGTCGATTTCTTGGAAACCGAAGTTTACTGGGATTTCAACAACAGCTGGACCTTTTTTAGAAACTGCAGCACGGCAAGCTTCGTCGATTACTTTTGGCAATTGCTCAGCGTAAGCTACACGTTTGTTGTATACAGCGATACCGTTGTACATTGGGTTTTGGTTCAATTCTTGGAAAGCATCCATGTTGAATTCGTTAACTGGACGTGATCCAAGGATCGCTAGGAATGGAGTGTTATCCATAGCTGCATCGTAAACACCGTTAATCAAGTGAGTCGCACCTGGACCACCTGAACCAACTGCAACCCCGATTGAGCCGCCGAATTTAGCTTGCATAACCGCTGCAAGAGCACCTGTTTCTTCGTGGCGAACTTGCAAGAAACGGATATCTTTGTCTTCAGCCAAAGCGTCCATCAATGAGCTGAGTGTTCCTGATGGGATACCGTAGATTGTGTCTACGCCCCATGTTTTCAATACGTTAAGCATTGCTGCAGATGCAGTAATTTTCCCTTGAGTCATAATGATAACTCTCCTTCAAATATTTTTAAATCTACTAAAAAGGTTTCATATAATTTTTGAAAACGTTTCAGTAAATTTTTACACTACTAATTTATCACATTTATTTTGACTTTACTAAGAATCTGCTCAGAAGTTTCTATTCTCTATTGCAGTACAGTTTGAAAACGTTTTTAGTATCTGTTTTATAATACACAATGAAAATCAAAGAGTAAACTAGAAAGCTAGCCGCAGGTTGCTCAAAGCACAGCTTTGAGGTTGCAGATAAAGCTGACGTGGTTTGAAGAGATTTTCGAAGAGTATAAAAAGCGAGCAAGCCCGCTTTTAATCTATTTTACTAAAGTTTAGCAGAAGGGAACTAGTCAGAACGGATACAGAACTAAAGGCCATGGCTAGACCTGCCAGTTCTGGATTGAGAGCCAGTCCAACACCTGAAAAGACTCCTGCTGCAATCGGAATTCCGGCGACATTGTAGATAAAGGCCCAGAAAAGATTGAGCAGAATACGATTAAAGGTTTTCTTACTCATGTCAAAGGCACGTACCACTCCTAGGAGGTTATTAGTTGTCAACACCAAATCTGCTGACTCGATGGCGATATCTGTTCCAGCTCCCATAGCAATCCCCACATCTGCTACACTGAGGGCAGGAGCGTCATTGATACCATCACCAACAAAGGCTACTTTTCCAGTCGCTTGTAGTTTATGGATTTCATGGGCTTTTTCTTCTGGTAAGACACCTGCAATGACCTCTTCGATTCCGATTTGCTCGGCAATAGCACGCGCCACACCTGCATTGTCTCCTGTCAGCATGACTGTTTTGAGACTTCGTTTTTTCAACTGACTGATGGCAAGCTTAGCATTTTCCTTAGGAATATCTTGCAGAGCAAGCAAGCCTTTGATTTCATTGTCCACAGCCAAGAAAACAACTGTCTTAGCTTCTTTTTCTAGTTCTTCTAGTTTTTCTTGATAAATGCTAGAAATATCCATGCCATCCAGCATTTTAGCATTTCCAAGCAAAACTTGTTTTCCATTGATTTGCCCTGAGACACCTTTTCCGTGCAAGGCTTGGAAATTTTCAACAGTTTGAAACTCAAGTCCAGCTTCACTCGCTCGTTTCACAACGGCTTCAGCCAGTGGGTGTTGAGAAGCTTCTTCCAAGGAAGCTGCCAATCCAAGCACTTCTACTTCGTCGCCGATGATATCTGTGACTACAGGTTTCCCTTCCGTCAAAGTCCCGGTCTTATCAAAGACGATAGTTTGAACTTTCTGGATTTCCTGTAGAACCGTTCCATTTTTGAGGAGAACTCCCATCTTGGCACTGCGACCTGTCCCCACCATAAGGGCTGTCGGTGTTGCAAGTCCCAAGGCACAAGGGCAGGCAATAATCAAAACAGCCACCCCATAGAGAAGAGAAGAGACAAAACTCGCTCCAAGCACGACTACACTATCCCTGAGCAAGACGAACCAAACCCAAAAGGTCACAATCCCTAAAATGACAACTGCTGGGACAAAAATGCCTGAAATTTTATCCGTCAAGTCCTGAATCGGCGCACGACTTGTCTGAGCTTTCTTCACAAAATCCACAATCTGAGCCAAAACAGTCTCTGAACCAACTTTTTCTGCTCTAAAAACAAGTGTTCCACTATTATTGATGGTTGAACCAATGACGGTATCTCCAACTGTCTTATCCACAGGCAGACTCTCACCTGTCACCATAGACTCATCAATACTGGAGATACCTTCTACTACGACACCATCAACAGCAATCTTTCCACCGGGACGCACTCGAATCAGGTCACCTACCTTGACTTGCTCCAAGGGGACTTGAACATAGTTATCCTCACGCAAGACTTCTGCAGTTTTAGCCTGCAAGTCAAGTAATTTCTCCACAGCTTGGGAAGTATTTTTCCGCATTTTCTCCTCAAAAACGGCTCCCATAAGAACGAAGAAGAAGATAAATGCAGCACTTTCAAAGTAAACGGGGAGACCAGCGAAGAGGGCAACTAAGCTATAGAAATAGGCCACTAGGGTGCCCAGAGCAACCAAGGTATCCATGTTGGCATTGTGCTTTTTAAAACTAGCCCAAGCACTTTGGATATAAGGACCACCTGCTACTAGCATAATCGGTGTTGTGGCTAAAAAGGTGCCCCAACGCATGACTTGGTGACTAATTCCTCCTGTCGACATCCCAATCATGAGAATCACAAGAGGCACAGTAAAGATACTAGTAATCCAAAAACGCTGTAAAAGTGATAGAGATTTTCGAGTCTTCTCAACGACTGTATAGCTTCCTTTTTGCATCTTCATGCCACAAGAAAATTCATGTTGACCTAATTCTTGAGGGGTAAAACGAATTGTCTTCTCTTCATCCACGCCGATTGGTTCCAAGATGCCTTCTTCTTCAAAAAGAATTTCCTTATAACAGTTTGAAGGAGTAGCACGATGAAAGGTAATCTCAGCAGGAACTCCTTTTTGAAGTTGGATATGAGCTGGATGGTAGCCTTTGTCTGCCGTGATACGGATTTTTTGAACACCATTTTCAAGACTTGCTTTTACAATTTCAGTCATATCATTCTCCTATTCTACAATCATCTTGCCGTGCATCATATTCATGCCACAAGAGAAACCATACTCTCCAGCCTGCTCAGGTGTGATTTCCACTACATACTCTTCCCCCATTGGCAGGTCCGCATGTACACCAAAATCTGGAAAAACAATTTGGTCCAGACAGGGTGAAGGGTCCTTACGGTCAAAGACAATGCGGGCTGGCACTGATTTCTTGAGGATAATCAACTCAGGCGTATAGCCCCCCATGACCTCCACTCGAATCTCTTGGTAGCCCTTTTTTTGCTGGGCCTTTTGTCCAGATTTTTCAGGCTTTTTGAAAAACCAAAACAAGATAAAGGCGATAAGGGCAATACAAATAATGGTTACAATACTATTTAACATGACGTCTCCTTTACATACAATTACATCTTACTTCTGTCACAGCGTTTGATTTCTTCTCAGAAATCACAGCTTCCAAGTCTTCCAAGTCAGCCTGAGTAAAATCACATTCAGCAATCAAATCAGCCAACAAGTTCTTAATCCTACGAGAACAAACCTTGTCCTTGATATCTTGGACAAGTAAATCCCGACTTTGGTCCAGAGTTAAAAGTGCTGAATAGACAAAGGACTTGCCTTCTTTTTTCCTCGTCAGACACTCTTTCTCAACCAAACGAGCCAAAAGAGTTTGAATGGTTGACTTGGACCAGTCGAACCGCTCCGCCAGAACCCTGATCAAATCCGTACTGGTCTGCTCTCCTTGCATCCAAATAATCTTCATGACCTGCCATTCTGCATCTGAAATCTGCATTAGCATACCTCCTAAATCTACATTTGTCAATTACAGTTATTAGTATACTATCAAAATTTACATTTGTCAATTATAAAAATTCGAATCTTTCTCTTTTTTTAAAATCTTTATTTCAAAAGTGTTTATACTCAATGAAAATCAAAAAGCAAACTAGGAAGCTAGCCGCAAGCTGTACTTGAGTACGGTAAGGCGACGCTGACGTGGTTTGAAGAGATTTTTGAAGAGTATAAAACACAAGCAAAAACCTCCACATTATGTGGAGGCAATCTCTTTTATCAATACAATTTTAAGTCACGTGGGTCAACTGGGAAGGTCGGGTTGTAGGGGTTGTGACGGAGTTTGAAGTGTTTGACATCTTCAATAGTCTGAGTTCCAGATAATTGCATAACTGTCTTCAATTCTGCATTCAAGTGTTCAAAGACTTGACGTACACCAACACTACCACCGAGAGCCAAACCATAGATGACAGGGCGACCAATAGCTACCAAGTCTGCTCCTGAAGCCAAGGCTTTAAAGACGTGTTGACCACGACGAATACCTGAGTCAAAGACGATTGGCACACGTTTGTCAACTGCTTCTGCTACTTCTTGAAGTGAGTCAAAGGCAGCTGGTCCACCGTCGATTTGGCGGCCACCGTGGTTGGTTACCCAGATACCAGAAGCTCCCGCAGCAAGCGAACGTTCAACGTCCTCACGGCATTGTGGTCCCTTGACATAAACAGGAAGTCCTGAGTATTCAGCGATAAATTCTACATCACGTGGAGATAAGCGTTGTTTAGCTGATTTGTAAACAAAGTCCATTGATTTACCAGCACCTTCTGGCAGGTATTCCTCAACAATCGGCATGCCAACTGGGAAGACAAAACCATTACGCTTATCAACCTCACGATTCCCCCCTACAGTAGCATCTGCTGTCAAGACAATCGCCTTATAACCTTCAGCCTTCACACGGTCCATGATATGGCGGTTAATGCCATCATCTTTACTAAAGTAAAATTGGAACCAATGAGGTGTCCCTTGAAGGGCCTCCGTAATTTCTGGAAGGTCAACAGTAGAGTAAGAGCTAGTTGTATAAAGAGAACCGAACTCATGCACACCACGCGCAGTCGCCACTTCACCCTGTTCGTTTGCCAATTTATGGGCCGCAACAGGCGCCATAATGATTGGTGAAGACAGTTTTTCACCTGCAAATTCAATCTCTGTACTTGGATTTTCAACATCACAAAGCGTATGAGGAACGATGAGTTTGTGGTTAAAGGCACGGATATTCTCTCTTAAAGTGAAAGTATCTTCCGCCCCACTAGCAATATAGCCAAATGCTGCTTTAGGAATAACTTGTTGCGCCATTGGCTCCAAATCATAGGTATTGATGAAATCTACATGACCTTCTGCATTGCTTGTTTTGTATGACATAAAATGCCCTCCTTAATAAGTAAGCGTTTACTTTGTATATTACAAAAATATCTTAACTCTTTTTTCAAAATTTTTCAAATATTTTGTTTGAAAATTTCAGAAATTCTAGGACTATGATAAAAAATCCCTATAACAGCAATAAAAAATACATATTATCCAAAGTAGATTTTAAGTGCTACAATAACTGTATTATTTCTAGATAGGAGGTTC
Source organism: uncultured Streptococcus sp. (assembly GCA_963518235.1). Lineage (GTDB taxonomy): Bacteria > Bacillota > Bacilli > Lactobacillales > Streptococcaceae > Streptococcus. The sequence continues at coordinate 47,768 of CAUQIP010000006.1, forward strand.
TATTTTTGGATTGGTCCATTGTTGAACAATATCTACCACTATATCAAAAGGCATTCTTTCTGACCTTGCATATTGCAGTTTGGGGAATTTTGGGATCCTTTCTGAGCGGTTTAATCGTTAGTATCATCCGGCATTATCGAATTCCTATTTTGGCGCAAGTAGCGACAGCCTATATCGAATTGTCACGCAATACGCCCCTTTTGATTCAACTCTTCTTTCTCTACTTCGGTCTTCCCCGAATGGGGATTGTCCTATCTTCAGAAGTCTGTGCCACTTTAGGATTGGTCTTTTTAGGAGGCTCCTATATGGCAGAATCTTTCCGAAGTGGGCTGGAAGCCGTCAGTCAAACCCAGCAGGAGATTGGATTAGCTATCGGTCTGACACCTCTACAGGTCTTTCGCTATGTGGTCCTTCCGCAAGCAACAGCGGTGGCACTCCCATCCTTTAGTGCCAATGTCATTTTCCTCATCAAGGAAACCTCTGTTTTCTCAGCAGTAGCTTTGGCCGACCTCATGTACGTCGCTAAGGACTTGATTGGGCTCTACTATGAGACAGACATTGCGCTAGCTATGTTGGTAGTTGCTTATCTGATGATGCTTCTACCCATCTCACTGGTCTTTAGCTGGATAGAAAGGAGGCTCCGCCATGCAGGATTCGGGAATCCAAGTACTCTTTCAGGGAAATAATCTCTTGAGAATCATACAGGGATTGGGCGTTACGATTGGCATATCCATCCTGTCTGTCCTCTTATCCATGATGTTCGGAACAGTCATGGGAATCATCATGACCTCCCATTCTAGAATCGTACGATTTTTAACACGATTGTATCTGGAATTCATTCGTATCATGCCCCAGCTGGTGCTACTCTTCATCGTTTACTTTGGTCTGGCTCGAAACTTTAATATCAATATCTCAGGAGAGACTTCTGCTATTATCGTTTTTACCCTCTGGGGAACAGCTGAGATGGGGGACTTAGTACGTGGAGCTATCACCTCCCTCCCTAAGCATCAGTTTGAAAGTGGACAGGCGCTAGGTTTGACCAATGTTCAACTTTACTACCATATCATCATCCCACAAGTCTTGAGAAGATTACTTCCACAAGCTATCAATCTTGTCACTCGGATGATTAAAACGACTTCCTTGGTTGTCCTAATTGGGGTTGTTGAAGTTACCAAGGTTGGACAACAAATCATCGATAGCAATCGCCTGACTATCCCAACCGCTTCCTTCTGGATTTATGGAACCATTCTAGTCTTATATTTCGCAGTCTGCTTCCCTATTTCCAAACTATCCACACACTTAGAAAAACATTGGAGGAACTAAATGTCTGAAACTATCTTAGAAATCAAGGAACTAAAAAAATCCTTCGGAGACAATCCCATCCTCCAAGGACTTTCTCTAGATATCAAAAAAGGCGAAGTTGTCGTCATCCTAGGTCCATCAGGTTGTGGGAAAAGTACCCTGCTTCGTTGCCTCAATGGCTTAGAAAATATTCAAGGTGGAGATATCCTACTGGACGGTCAGTCTATCGTTGAAAATAAAAAAGACTTTCACCTAGTTCGCCAAAAGATTGGCATGGTTTTTCAAAGCTATGAACTCTTTCCCCATCTGGATGTCCTTCAAAATCTCATCCTAGGCCCTATCAAGGCTCAAGGACGCGATAAGAAGGAAGTAACCGAAGAAGCTCTACAACTATTGGAACGTGTCGGTTTGCTAGATAAACAACATAGCTTTGCTCGTCAATTATCTGGTGGACAGAAGCAACGGGTTGCAATTGTCCGTGCCCTCCTCATGCACCCAGAAATTATCCTCTTTGACGAAGTGACTGCTTCGCTGGATCCAGAAATGGTGCGTGAGGTGCTGGAACTTATCAATGATTTGGCTCAAGAAGGTCGTACCATGATTTTAGTAACCCACGAAATGCAGTTTGCCCAAGCTATTGCCGATCGGATTATCTTCCTAGACCAAGGGAAAATCGCTGAAGAAGGAACGGCTCAAGCCTTCTTTACTAATCCTCAAACCAAACGAGCCCAGGAATTTTTAAACGTCTTTGACTTTAGCCAATTTGGCTCATATCTATAAAGGAGATTCTTATGAAACTATTCAAACCACTCTTAACTGTTTTGGCACTTGCCTTTGCCCTTATCTTTGTCACAGCTTGTAGCTCAGGTGGAAATGGTGGTGCATCATCTGGTAAAACCACTGCCAAGGCTCGCACAATCGATGAAATCAAAAAAAGCGGTGAGCTACGAATAGCCGTATTTGGAGACAAGAAACCATTTGGTTACGTTGACAATGACGGTTCATACCAAGGTTACGATATCGAATTGGGGAACCAACTGGCTCAAGACCTTGGTGTCAAGGTTAAATACGTTTCAGTTGATGCTGCCAATCGTGCTGAATACTTGATTTCAAACAAGGTGGATATTACCCTTGCCAACTTTACAGTAACTGAGGAACGTAAGAAACAAGTTGATTTTGCCCTTCCATATATGAAAGTCTCTCTTGGTGTCGTATCACCTAAGACTGGTCTCATTACAGACGTCAAACAACTTGAAGGTAAAACCTTGATTGTCACAAAAGGAACGACTGCTGAGACTTATTTTGAAAAGAATCATCCAGAAATCAAACTCCAAAAATACGACCAATACAGTGACTCTTACCAAGCCCTTCTTGACGGACGTGGAGATGCCTTCTCTACTGACAATACTGAGGTCCTAGCTTGGGCCCTCGAAAATAAAGGATTTGAAGTAGGAATTACTTCTCTTGGTAATCCAGATACCATTGCAGCAGCAGTTCAAAAAGGAAACCAAGAATTGCTAGACTTTATCAATAAAGATATTGAAAAATTAGGTAAGGAAAACTTCTTCCACAAGGCCTATGAAAAAACACTTCACCCAACCTACGGTGACGCTGCTAAAGCAGATGACCTTGTTGTTGAGGGCGGAAAAGTTGACTAACATCCAATAAAATCACAAAACAAAATCAGGTAATCCTAGTGACTACCTGATTTTCTATGTTTTAAGCATTTTGCCAATTTTCTTGGTCTTCTTTAAAGCGTTTTAGGAGAGCGAGTCCTTCTGGTGTGATATATCCTTCTTCTTGGGCTAGATGGATGAGCTCACTGTAGTTTGAAAGTGTTACCAATTTCACGCCAGCATCTGCAAAGTTTTTGTCTGCTTTTGGCAATTGGTAGCTGAAAATCGCGACCACTCCAAGCACATCTGCTCCTTCACGTTTAGCGGCTGCTACTGCCTCGAGAACAGAACCACCTGTTGAAATAAGATCTTCAACCACTACCATTTTTTGACCTTGATCTACCCGACCTTCGATTTGATTACCAGCACCGTGGTCTTTTGGTTTGCTACGGATGTAGGCAAATGGCAAGTTCATCTTGTCAGCAATGATAGCTCCGTGTGGAATGCCAGCTGTTGCAGTTCCTGCAATGACTTCTACCTCTGGAAAGGCTTCTTTAATAGCTTCCACAAAGCCATTTTCAATTAGGGTACGAGTTTCTGGATAAGCAAGTGTCACACGATTATCCGTATAAATGGGTGACTTGATACCAGATGCCCAAGTGAAAGGCTCCTCTGGTTTGAGGTAAACGGCTTGAATTTTCAAGAGGTGGCTAGCGATATCTTTAGCAAGTGTCATGGTATTCTCCTTTTATTTTTCTAATCTAGTTCTTTAATTCCAGTCCTGTGTCCATTCATCCTTGATGGCATGATAAGCTGCAACAGGATTCTCAGCTTGGGTAATGGGACGTCCCACCACGATATAGTCACTACCGATTTGATAGGCATCAGCAGGGGTCATCACACGTTTTTGATCTCCAACTGCAACACCTGCAGGACGAATGCCCGGTGTCAGACAGATAAACTCTGGATTAGTGGCCTGTTTGATGACCTGCACTTCCTGAGCCGAGCAAACGACACCATCTAATCCAGCTTCAGCTGTCTTCTTAGCATAGTGGATCACAGACTCTTGCAGGCTGGTTTGGATATTTTGAAACTCCTGCATCTGGGCTTCTGATGTTGATGTGAGCTGAGTGACAGCTATCAATTTTGCTTGACTTCCAAGACCTTCACGCGCAGCCTTCATCATCTCTACGCCGCCAGCGGCATGAACATTGGTCATATCCACACCAAGCTGAGATAGGACCTTCATGGCTGACTTGACTGTATTGGGAATGTCATGCAGCTTGAGATCCAAAAAGATACTGTGACCCAAGCCTTTCAAGTAGGACACAATCTCAGGCCCCGCTGCATAATAAAGCTCCATCCCTACCTTTAGATAAAGTCTTTCTTCTGCTGGAAAAAGAGCTAAGAATTCCTTGACCGCCTCAAAACTAGGAAAATCAAGAGCAATGACTGGACGATGTTCTCGCATAGGTTTCTCCTTTTACCTTTGCTAGTGAGAGAGTCTGGGCAACAGAAACCACGAAAAAAGGAACCTGCCAACAGCAAGGTTCCACGAAAAATGGGTAGTCTCCACCCTTTCACCGTCTAACCTTAGCTGCCTCTCTGGACTGCTTTAAAGGTTTTTTACTATTCTATTATTTCTACTAGCACTTGTCAAGTAAAAACATGGCAACTAAAGAGCTATAGAAGAAAAGCTAAGCCTAGCGACGCGATGAACGCTGACTTGTTTGATTTCGATTGCTTTCTTCCTCCAGTTTTTTCTTCTCTTCTTCCAATTTATTCTGCTGTTCTTCTAGCCTTTTCTTCTCTTCCTCTTTTTGTTTCTTCTCAGCTTCCTTAGCCTCTTGTTTGGCTTTGTCCTCAGCCTCCATAATTAATTTATCCGCCACTGTGTAACTGTAAATTCCAGCTTCCATATCGACCACACTTGGTTCTGACAATTGTGGCTTAATCTTACTGTAATAAGGCAATTTCTTGCTCATTTCAGACAGGGGAACCAAGACTTCGTCCGAATCATTCATGGTCAATCGAATTAAATCTGAAGTCACCTTGCTTGGGGCTAGTTCCACCTTCTGGATAGCCACCTTGAGTTCTGGGCTAATTTGAGCAAGTTCTGACGTAAAGGTTTTGATTTGTTCGCTATCATTAAAGAGAACAGATAAATAAGTTTCTGGTAAACTAACCAAGCTCACAGAACTGGTCTCAAGCTGACCGCTGGAAAGAATAGGATAATGATTTTCACCAGAAACATAGTAGGCCACAATATCATATTCCTTAACCTTGATAGTAAACATGATTGGAAATTGATAAACAAGCTGAGCTGATTCAACCCAATAATTAGACTTAATCTGCTCTTCATATTTTGTCTTATCTAGCAGAAGGTTAATCGTATAATCCGAATCCTTAATGCCTGAAGCCTGTCGAATATCATCATCCGTAGTTTGCACCGTTCCCTCAACACGAATATCCTTCATGGTCGCATAAGGACTGAGCAAGTAAGCAGAGATAATCAATAAAAGCAGACTTGGAAATAAAATCGTGAAGGCTCGCAAGATATGGAGGCCAGGAATTTTAGGTTTGACCGGTTTTTCCTTTACAGGCTTTTTCTTTATTTTTTTATCCTGTTCCTCGTTCTCTGTAGACTTTGATTTCTCTTTGGATGCTTCTTTTTTGGCGTCTTCTGACTTTTCTACTTTTTCTTTAGACTCTTCCTTAGCTGATTCTGAGTCTTTTGGTGCAGGCTCACTCTCTTGGTCCTCAGTTTCATCTAACTTTTCAGATTTCGAAGCCATTCGAACTTGTCTTTCCTTTTCCTTCTCCTCAGCTAGGGCCGCCTCTTCCTCAGCCTTCTTTTTTAGATATTCTTGGTTTCGTTTCTGCCATTCTGATAACTCTTTAAATTCTTCGAGGATTTCTTTGCCCTCATTTTTCTTATCTTTTGACATTTACTTTCCTTATGATAAATCTTTTTTCAATAATTGATAAAAATCTGCTAGAGATTTCAATTCCTTAGAAGCCTTCATCTTGGCTTGATAGTCTTCCTTGTGGCTTAGTAAATGAGAAATCTTCTCTTCCAAACTGTCCAAGGTCAAATCACTTTCTTGAAGCTCTTCTGCATAGCCTTTTTTTACAAAGTAAGCTGCATTTTCAATCTGGTCTCCACGACTAGCTTCACGACCAAGCGGCACAATAACATGTAATTTTGCCATGGCCAAAAGCTCAAAAATCGTATTGGCACCACCTCGTGTCACAACAATATCCGCCAATTCCATCAAGGGTTGATAGAGATTGGTCACATAGTCAACACGAAAAAGATTTTGGCTCAACTCGTTCAGGCTAGAATCTCCAGTTAAATTGATAATATTGTAGCGCTCTGTCAGTTCTTTCTTATGGTCTGTCACCAATTGGTTAAAGACACGAGCGCCTGCAGAACCACCAACAAACAGCACTGTTGGCAATTGGGGATTAAAGTGGGTTTGAATATCCACCAATTCATCTGGTTCCAGAGTTTTTTGGTCTGAAACCTTGGTCACTGCTCCCACATGCTCAACCTTAGACAAACTTGAAGCTTGCTCAAATGTTGAATACATCTTGGTCGCAAATTTATAGGCTATTTTATTAGCCAAACCCATAGATAGGTCCGATTCGTGAATAAAGACAGGCACTCCTGACACACGCGCAGCGATAACAGGCGGTACTGAGACAAAGCCTCCCTTTGAAAAAAGGGTCTGTGGACGAAGTCGCAACATGATAAAGAGCGATTGGACAATTCCCCAACCAACTTTGAAGACATCCAGCATATTTTGCCAAGAGAAATAGCGACGCAATTTCCCAGTCGCAATGGAATGGAAGGTGACATCTAGACCTGACTTAAGGATTTCTTGGTGTTCGATCCCACGCTTGTCCCCGATATAGTGGACTTCCCAACCATCTTCGATGAACTTGGGCATTAACAAAAGATTGAGGGTAACGTGTCCAACCGTCCCCCCACCTGTAAAGACAATTTTTTTCATATTATTCCTTTAACTCCGCTACTGTGTCGATAAAGAGGTCGCCACGTACTTCAAAGTTAGCATACATATCCCAGCTGGCATTGGCTGGACTGAGAAGAACCACGTCTCCTTGAGTCGCAAGCTCGTAGGCCTTGCGGGTCGCATCTGCAATATCAGTCGCATCCACATAAGCCACACCAGCCTTGTCTGCTGCCCGTTTGACACGTTCTGCAGACTGACCGAGAATGACCATCTTCTTAAGTCCAGTAATGTCTGGAACCAATTCGTCAAACTCATTGCCACGGTCCAAACCACCTGCAATCAAAATGACCTTGCTGTTGTCAAATCCTGACAAGGCTTTTTGAGTAGCCAAGATATTGGTTGACTTGCTATCATTATAGAATTTGACACCCTTGATTTCATCCACAAATTGGAGACGGTGTTTGACACCACCAAAGGCTGAAAGAGTTTCTTTGATGGTTTGGTTGTCTACACCACGAAGCTTGGCAACAGCAATAGTCGCAAGGGCATTTTCCACATTGTGGCTACCTGGAACTCCGATTTCATTCGCTGCCATGACAACTTCCCCACGGAAGTAGAGTTGACCATCTTCCAGATAAGCTCCATCAACCTTTTCCTGTGTTGAAAATGGTACAACTGTAGCTTGTGTTTTTCTTGCCAATTCTTTTGCCAAGTCTTGGTTAAAGTTCAAGACAAGGAAATCAGCCACTGTCATCTTGTTCTGGATATTCCACTTGGCTGCTACATATTCCTCAAATAATCCATGATAATCGATATGAGTTGGCATGAGGTTGGTAATAACCGCAATCTCTGGATGAAATTCTTGCACACCCATCAGTTGGAAAGAAGAAAGTTCCATGACAAGCGTGTCCTCATCTGTCGCAGTTTGGGCCACTTGACTAGCTGGATAGCCGATATTCCCTGATAAGAGACCATGTTGCCCAGCAGCAGTCAAAACGTCCCCAATCATAGTCGTTGTGGTTGTTTTACCGTTCGAACCAGTAATACCAACAATCGGTGCTTCAGAAATCAAATAAGCCAATTCCACCTCAGTCAAGACAGGGATACCTTTAGCCAAAGCCTTTTCAATCATGGGATTGCTATAAGGAATTCCTGGATTTTTCACCATAAGAGCAAACTCTTCATCCAAGAGTTCCAAAGGATGGCCACCTGTGATAACCTTGATTCCTTCTTCCAGCAAACTTTGCGCAGCTGGATTATCCTCAAAAGGTTTGCCGTCATTTACCGTCACAATGGAACCTAGCTTGTCCAACAAACGAGCTGCAGATTCACCAGACTTGGCCAAACCTAAAACAAGGACTTTCTTATTTTTAAATTGATCTATTACTTTCATGTCTCAAACTCCATTTCTACTCTTACTATTTTACCATTTTTATGGAAATAATTCTAAACGAAAATGCTCAGATTTAGCATTCTAATAAGCAAAAAGAGAGCCAAAACTCTCTTTTATCTTCTTTTACTTTTATGGACCGACATGAGGGTAATATCTCGCAAGCTAAAGTATGCTAAGGTCAGCATGGCGATTGCGATAAAGAATTCTGTCGGTAGCTGAAAGATTTGCAGAACAGACAGCATGAGCAAAATCAAAAGTGCTACGAAAGCAAAGACGACAAGGACGATATTGACTGTCCCTTTAATGCTTTCTGGTGTCGCAAATACATAGAGTAGTAATAAGAGGATTCCTATGATTAAATAAACCATCTTTATCTCTTTCTAGCTCTTATTCAGCTGATTTTTTCTTCTTGTTAGCTTTCTCACGCTCTGCCTTATTAAGGATTTGTTTACGTAAACGGATAGACTCAGGCGTTACTTCCATGTACTCGTCGTCGTTCAAGAACTCAAGAGACTCTTCAAGTGTCAAGATACGAGGAGTCTTGATAACAGCTGTTTGGTCCTTAGTAGCTGAACGAACGTTGGTCATTTGTTTAGCCTTAGTGATGTTAACTGTCAAGTCGTTTTCACGAGAGTTTTCACCGATAATCATTCCTTCATAAACCTCAGTACCTGGGTTGACAAAGATTGTTCCACGTTCTTCGATAGACATGATTGAGTAAGTTGTAGCCTTACCAGCATCGATAGAAACAAGGGCACCACGGTGACGTCCACCAATTTCACCTGGAATCAATGGCAAGTATTGGTCGAAGGTATGGTTCATGATACCGTAACCACGAGTCATTGACAAGAACTCAGTTGAGTATCCGATCAAACCACGCGCTGGAACGAGGAAGACCAAACGAGTTTGACCATTACCAGTTGAAATCATATCCAACATTTCACCCTTACGTTCAGAAAGGCTTTGGATAACAGAACCTTGGTATTCTTCTGGAGTGTCGATTTGAACACGTTCAAACGGTTCGCATTTAACACCATCGATTTCTTTTACGATAACTTCTGGACGAGATACTTGAAGTTCATAACCCTCACGACGCATTGTTTCGATAAGGATTGACAAGTGCAATTCTCCACGTCCTGAAACAGTCCATTTATCTGGTGAATCAGTTGGGTCAACACGAAGGGAAACGTCTGTTTGCAATTCTGCCTGCAAACGTTCTTCTACCTTACGAGAAGTTACCCATTTACCTTCTTTACCAGCAAATGGTGAGTTGTTGACCAAAAATGTCATTTGAAGAGTTGGCTCATCGATGTGTAGGATTGGAAGAGCTTCAATTGCATCTGTCGGAGTAATGGTTTCGCCGACAAAGATGTCTTCCATACCTGAAACGGCAATTAAGTCACCCGCTTTGGCTTCTTGGATTTCACGACGTTCCAAACCAAAGAAACCGAAGAGTTTTGTAACACGGAAGTTTTTAGTTGTACCGTCCAGTTTAGAAAGGGTAACTTGGTCACCAACTTTAACAGTACCACGGAAGACACGACCGATACCGATACGTCCAACGAAGTCATTGTAATCCAAAAGTGACACTTGGAACTGCAAAGGCTCATCTGAGTTATCTACTGGAGCTGGGATATGGTCGATAATTGTGTCAAAGATTGGTGCCATAGTCGCTTCTTGGTCAGCTGGATCATCTGACAATGAAGAAGTTCCGTTGATCGCTGAAGCATACACCACTGGGAAGTCAAGCTGGTCGTCATCTGCACCAAGCTCAATGAAAAGTTCCAAGACTTCGTCCACTACTTCTGCTGGACGAGCTGATGGCTTATCGATTTTGTTAACAACCACGATTGGGACAAGGTCTTGTTCCAAGGCTTTTTTCAAAACGAAACGAGTTTGTGGCATAGTTCCTTCGTAGGCATCTACGACCAAGACAACACCGTCAACCATTTTCATGATACGCTCAACTTCTCCACCGAAGTCCGCGTGTCCTGGTGTGTCCATGATGTTGATACGAGTTCCGTTGTAGGCAACGGCTGTATTTTTAGCAAGGATGGTAATTCCACGCTCTTTTTCGATATCGTTTGAGTCCATAGCACGCTCAGCCAATTCAGTACGTGCATCAAGCGTTTCTGATTGTTTCAATAATTCGTCAACGAGGGTTGTTTTACCGTGGTCAACGTGGGCGATAATCGCAATGTTACGGATATCTTCTCTTAATTTTGTCATGATTTCCTCTATAATATTCAAAATTTATTTTCTAACTGAACGATTATACCATATTTTCAAGTAAATAACATAATTCAAGCAAGTGTAAATGTTTTCACTCCGCTTTTCTTTTCACGTCAAGCCTTTTCAAAGCAAGCGACTTATGATAAGATAGGCACAGTATGCGTTTAGATAATTTATTAGCCCAAGAAAAAGTTAGCCGAAAGGCCATGAAACAAGCCTTACTTAAAGGGGAAATTCTAGTCGATGGTTGCCCAGCCCGCTCCCTAGCCCAAAATATCGATACAGGACTGCAAGAACTCCGTTTTCAGAGCCATATCATTCAAGGTTATGAGCACACCTACCTTATGCTTCATAAACCTGCTGGTGTCGTGACAGCCAACAAAGACAAGGAACTTCCGACCGTCATGGACCTCCTTCCGCCTGACATCCAGTCTGACAAGCTCTATGCCGTCGGCCGACTGGACCGAGATACGACAGGACTCCTCCTCTTGACCGATAACGGTCCCTTGGGCTTTCAGCTCCTCCATCCCCAGTATCATGTCGATAAGACTTATCATGTTGAGGTTAATGGACTTCTGACACCTGACCATATCCAAGCCTTTCAAAAAGGAATTGTCTTTTTAGATGGTACTGTCTGTAAACCTGCTAAGCTAGAAATTCTATCTGCAAGTCCTTCCTTCAGTCAAGCCTCTATTACCATTTCAGAAGGAAAATTTCATCAAGTCAAGAAAATGTTCCTATCAGTCGGTGTTAAGGTGACCTGTCTCAAACGAGTTCAGTTCGGTGATTTCACTTTAGACCCAAAACTAGGAGAAGGTCAATATCGTCACTTGAATCCAGAAGAATTAGAGATCATTAAAAACTATTTAGAGATGAGTCGATAAAATAAAAAAGCTTTAAAAATAAAGCTTTTTTAATCTTCTTTAACTCATGTGTAAGATAATTCCAATAATCCAGTTTAGAGCAGAAAGAACAATGCCTACTATAGCTATAATTTTTTCTGTTTTATAATCAAGTCCAGATTCTTTTTGAAGTGAGTTAGCATACAATAAACTGGTAATACTTAAACCAATACCTCCCCACGAAAATAACAAACCAAGAATAATCGACAAGATACCCAGAAAAAGTGGATTTTTCTTCTTTTCTTTCATGTTCTAAGAACTCCTTAAATTTTATACAAATTAATTATACTATAAAACAATAGCTTCATCCTTTCATTCGACTAATTTGGAAATAAGGTTAGCTAGTCTTCACTTTCCCTTTCCAAGAATCCAAGCCATAAGAAAGGATATAAATCTCAGAAAAACCTTGTTTTTTCAAGTAAAGGGCTGCATTTGTGACACGTTGCGCACGTTGGTTTTCGTAAAGAAGGACAGGTTTATCTTTACGAAGGGCTGCAAGACTAGTTTTCAACTGACTTGAAGGAATATTGCGGGCCCCAAGGATATGTTTTCTGTGGAATTCTGCTGGGTCGCGCAAATCAATCAATTGACCCGTACGAATCAAGGCTTCAAACTCCTCATTGTCTACAATTTTAGCCGCACGGCGAATACGAAGATAGTTAAAACCCATCCACGCCAACATTGCTAGTATAAGTGCCCACAAAATCCAAGTAACCATTAGTTCTTTTCTCCATTTTTCTCAATATAATCCAATTCTACCTTGTGCTCTCTGCGAAGAACCGCTTCTGCTTCTAGATAGTCTAATTTGTCCATCAACCCTGCATCGTAAATCCGAGAGAGTTCCAACTTCATCAGTTCAATATCATATAAGCGTTTTCCCATGTAAACAATAATACCAAATCGTTTGAGGAATTGTTGCACATCATAGAATGTTTTCATAAGACTCATTCTAGCAAAATTTTGTGTTTTTTTCAAGAAGAGACTCACACAAGAAGTATCACAGAAATAATTAAAAAAGCTGCATCTTCTGCAACTTTTTAATCTGGTGGAAAATAGCCCAACTGCTCAGCGATGTGAATCGCCTCCTGCCTGTTAGTCACTCCCAATTTTGAAAAGACATTGGCCAAGTGATTGGAAACTGTACGTTTACTCACATAGACCTTGTCACAGACATCATCAATGGTCAAGCCATTTCTAACCAGTTCTAGTATCTCGATTTCTCGTAGTGTTAGCACCTCTACCATCACTTCATCTGAAAAGACCTTACCACCTAGATAAATCTTTTCCAGTTTTTTCACCAACTCATCTGGATCCATACTTTTGTCCAGAAAACCATAAGCCCCCATAACTTTAGCTCGGTGTTCATACATTTTTTTACTGTAACCTGTCAAAATCACAACCTTACTAGAACAACCATTGTCGATAATCTCTTGTGCCAAGGTCAGCCCATCATCTTGATACAGACTCGTCAGGTTGATGTCAATCAAAATAATGTCGTAGTCATTAAAAGCAATCTCCGAAATAGTCGAAAAATTATCCACTAACTGGACCTTTTTAATGTTTTCCGATAACTCTAAAATCATCTTGATACTTTGGCTAAATAATTTATGATCATCAATTAACAAAATTTTCATAACACAACTCCTTATCAATCGGGAGAGTAATTTCTACACGAAATCTCTTATTATTTTCAAAAATCTGCATCTGACCACCTAAAACACTAATTTTATTAGACATATTTTTCAAGCCATAACCTAAGGATTTTTCTGTTTGAAGGCAGTCATTTTCAGAAGTTATAAAAATAGCGTCATCATGCACATCAATCTTCAAAGAAATCCTTCCACCACTAGCGTACTTAACGGCATTGGTCACCAATTCCTCAACCAGACGATAGGCAATTTTATCGTAAGGAGATAAAAGCCTAAAGTGGATAGGAAACTGGGTGACGACTTCATTTTCTGCGTGATAGCGCTTGACAATCCGATTAATCAGCCCTTGATACTGGATGTCTAACTGCTCGTCTGTTTCTACCATTGGCTGATAATAATCCATCCGCTCGCGAATCCGCTGAACCAACTCCTCTGTCACCAGATTGATCTGTTCACCAAAAGCTTGATTGCTACTATATTTATTGAAATTTTTTATTGCCATCACATTTTGCAGGATTTCATTGTGAAGAAATTCGGAGAACTGTTGTTCTGTGTCTTCATTTGCCAGCAGGTTTTTCACCATACGGTTACGCTTTAAAAAGAGAACTTTTACATAATCCCTAGAATCTAGCATTTCAGCAGAACGAAAGAGGCGAATCAATTCTTCCGAACAAATCCCGAACAATAGTAGCATGATATTCAAGACCAAAAAGCTCGTGTTTAAACCTAGACGAAAGATGATGAAAACACCTACTAACAAAAACATAACCAGTAAAAACAAACGTGAAAAAGCTTTTATATAGGACAACTTCAACTCTACTACCTTTTTCTGAAGAGAGTTAATAATTGTTTTGAGATGCAAAAAAGCAAGTATTCCAATAATTTCAAGATACCAGACTAGGTTCATCACTCCTGAGCCCGTCGTATTGATATACAAAAAGAAATAAGAAAGAGGCAATATCAAAGCTAGTATCCACAAATTTCGTCTCTGATACTTGAGCTTACTTTTCAACTCTTTATGATATAAAATCATTAAAATCAAGGGGACAAGGTTTAAAAAGAAAGACGCAAACAGGGACAGAAATAGAAAAATTGAAGGACTTAACAGATACGAACTAATGGTGATTAGTGTCAACACAAAGGACACACTCAACAGTTCTTCTCCTATTTTCTCTCCCAGAAAGATAATAGACAGAGAACTATACACCAATAAAAAAGAGTTGAGCGGATGAAGAATATCAAAAAAGTGCAACAGGGTGCTCGCAACTCCTTGATTAAATATTGATTGCCAGCTAATGAGAAACATCATCAGGAGCAACCAAAGTTTCAACTCACTATACCGAAAGGTCACAATATTACAAATATAACTAAATGCAATTAAAGCAATAATCAGCAATAAAACCATCTGCAAGGAAAAATCTGTCGAAAAGTCCAGAGGAATCCTATAATAAATATAAATCATTAAAGCTAGATGATTAAAAATCGTCAACCACCACAATAAAAGTGAGTTTTTCGAGAGCGATTTGACTAACTGTTTCATATGTATCCACTTCCTGAACTACTTTAATATCATTATAACACAATACCAGAATTGCAGGATAGGCAACTCCGGTATTTGACTTAATTTTCAATAATTTGCCAACTTACTCTGTAAGTCACTAGCAGGTAAAGAACAAAGAGTAAAACCGCTACTCCCAGATAGGTGATATCAATAGAAATGCTGGTATTAGCGAAATTCTCAAAATAGCCCAACAGAGCGGTACTCAAGGCAAGTGCTAGCGGACCTGCGATGACCAGCGGAACCAAGAAATAACTTAGAATCTGTTGCAAAAGAATAGAGCGATTTTGCTTTCTCTTGTTCCCAAGAAGGTATAAGATTTGATAATCATTAACACTATCCAAAGCACTTGTAGAAGTTTGAAGAGACAAGATACTGAGGGAAATAATGATAAAAATAACACTGACAAAAATCATGACAAAGACAATGACGCCCATAAATCCAAGATAAATCTCAAAAATTCTTCCTTTCGTTTGATAGACGAACGAATTCAACTCTGCTCCATCACGAGTGAAGTAGTATTTTTCAATCCACTGACTCAAGAATGTTTCTACTTCCCGTTTGTCAATGTTTTCTTTGAAATTGGCAACATAAGTCATGTGGTCTTCCGTCAATCCAACTACTACCTTATCTGGTACAATTAAGGTTCCTGCGTCATTTGTAGTTACTGAAGATAAAAAGTAAACTGTTTCAAGTGGCTTTGAAGAGGCAAGGTTGAGAGAATGACCGTTAATCATGAAGGTTTTGGTCGTTGATAAAAAGTCGTGGATCTGCTTGGCAGTTCCTTTATAATTGGCATTGACTAGAAATTGGTCTTCTGCCAAGTCAACCGCTTTTTTCCCTTGCAGTTTGCGGAGGTGATTGTAGGCAGAAATTCCTAAAATCGGTACTTTTGATTCAGGAAGTTTCTTATCATGCTCCCAGAGATTGCTAGTATCAATCAAATCTTTATAAGTTAAATCACTAGAATAGATAGGACAGCTGTACTCCTCTTTGATGACATTAAAGTCAAAGCCATCGGCTTTCAATCTGTCTTTGACAGATTCCTGAGCAAATTGGAACTCTTGACCACGATAAAGATTGACAGTTACGTCATAAGGTGAGTATTTGTTCAGCTCTCGATTCATAGTCGTATAAGCACTACCACTAAAAACGAGCAAGCTGAGTGCCAAGGTCAGAGTCAAGGATAAGACAGCCAACGTGACCGAATTACTATCAGCTTGTTTTGAAAATTGACGGATTTCAAAAGTGTTTAGTTTGTTATAGTAGGTTTGAGGCAGTTTTCTAAGGGAAACCAAGATAAAATGGCTCAAGGTATTGTAAAATAAAATCACAAAAATCACTAAGACAGATACCAGCAAGATACCCCAGCTTTTCAAGAATGATAGATGGTGATAGTCTGAAAAATAGAGAGCACCAAAACCGATAACAGCTGTCGAAAGAATAAAGAGAAGTGCTTGAAGAGCTGGCTTGCCTTTTGCCAAGACAGATTTCTTGACCCCATTTTCTTGAATGAGTGCAATGATATTTTGCTTTCTAAAGGTAAGAATGTCCATGACACCAACAATAAAACTGGTTACCAAATAGGAATAAACTAGTAAGATGACAGACTTGCTATCAAAGAAAAGCAGACTACCAAAGTAATTGGCCATAAAAAACTCAGATGCAACCTTAGATAGAATGACCAGTAAGATCAATCCAAGCAAGAAACCTAGAATCAAGGAAAAGATATTGACCAGCATGGTTTCAAAGAACAGGGTACGGATAATCTGCTTCTTCTTCATTCCCAGCGTTGCATAAAGTCCCAGCTCTTTCTTGCGCCGTCCCAGGACAAAGTTTGTGGAATAAACGACGAGAAAGGCAATCGCCGATAGAATCAGATAGGAAAGCAAGCCCATGTACTGACTCATCACCGTCGTCAACATTTCCTTTGCTCCTGATAAACTTTGCATCACTGGATGGCTTGGTAAAGCATTAAAAGCGTAGAGCAAGCTATAAATTAAGGTCAGACTGAAAAAATAGATGGTATAGGTCTGTAAATTTCGAAATACATTTCGTAAAATCAATTTTGGATACATACTCTCCCCCTCCTATCTGGTACGGCTGTAAATCTCTTGCAAATACTGTTCATTAGATAAGCTGTTACGTTCCAAATCATCCATAATCTTTCCATCGCTAAGTAGCACCATCCGTGAGGAATACTTTGCTGCAGCAGGGTCATGCGTAACCAATAAAATGGTGATCCCAAAACTTTTATTGATTTCCTGCAAAAGCGCCATCAGTTTTTCAGAATTGGCAGAGTCCAAGGCTCCTGTCGGCTCATCTGCAATAATCAGTTTAGAATCATCAATCAAGGCTCTAGCAGTTGCCACACGTTGTCGCTGACCACCTGATAACTGATTAGGAAACTTATCTTTTAAGTTCTGGATGGCCAGCTTATCCAAAATTTCCTCAATCTTATCCTGATGTTTTTTAATATTTTTCCCCTGAATTTGAAGAGGTAGGACGATATTTTCATAGACCGTCAAGGTTTCCACCAAGTTGTAAGCTTGGAAAATATAGGAAATGTTTTTAGCACGATAGTCAGCTAGGTCATTTTCCTTGGCATGGATGATGTCAAAATCTTCAAATCGAATCTCACCTGATGTTGGTTTATCAATCGTTGAAATACAGTTAAGAAGTGTTGTTTTTCCACTACCACTAGCTCCCATAATTGCCAGAAATTCGCCTTTTTCAACGGACAAGTTCACATCTGATAAAGCATGAACGATATTATCCCCTTGACCAAATGTTTTCGTTAATCCTGTCACGATAAGTTGTTTCATCATTTCATTCCTCCGTTTCTTTATTACGCTCTCATTATACGGTTTCTTTCAAGGTTTGCCATGAGTATTTTGTGCAATATATTCAAGTTATAAAAAACCGATGCCTTTTTCAGGTATCGGTTGATGTTGATTATTTGCGATCGTTTCTTTTTTTCATAAAGTAAACAATCCCTATGACAATAACTCCTAAGACCAGTACAGGTGCATAGAATTCTAGTGTTCCAATAATTCCTTCCATTTTATCCTCCTGTCAAAAAATAGAGAGTTTTATCCACAGCGCACGTTTGGCGAAATACCTTCATAAGAATATGTAAACCACCAACCACAGCGCCCCTGTGCTGTTAATCTAACAGCCCTACCCTACCCAGCAGCAGATTTTCCATCCAATTCTTGGCTATTAATTTCCATAATCCAAAGGATCAATCTCAAAGTTGTCTTGTTTTATTTGTATTTCTCCCGTAAATATAACACCAAATCAAAATCTTGTCAATGTTTTGAAATAAAACACTAGAATCTTCCTTTTGTTTTATCTAGCAACGAACATTATTTCTCGTACACTCATAGGAATAGGTGAAATACAATCCACAGAGACCTCCTAGTGTCATTTTAACAGCTGTGTACCACTAGCTCCTGATTTCTCGGAAAATTCTTGGTTTTCAACCTCGAAACTTAGAGAATCAATTTCTAAACGATTTGTATTTTTAGCCATAAGGTTGCCTCCTTCCTTCTTTTGGATGATTATCTTTACAATAACTAGTATAAACTCTAGTACTGGGTAAATAATGAGTAAATCGTGCAAATTTCTTATTTTCGAGTAAAATTTTTATAGTTCTCAATTAAAAATAGCTGAACAATCTCTTGATCAGCTACTTTTTTACCTTATTTACTAAATGATTTAAAAGTTTCTTCTTAACTACTTTACAGAGACTCACACAATGCCCCTTATTTTCCTATCTTCTTTGGCGATTCTGACGCAAGTGTGGTACAATTAAATCATGAGAATTCAACAATTACATTATATTATCAAAATCGTCGAAACTGGCTCTATGAATGAGGCAGCTAAACAACTTTTCATTACCCAACCTAGTCTTTCTAATGCTGTTCGAGATTTAGAAAATGAAATGGGTATTGAAATCTTTATCCGCAATCCCAAGGGTATTACCTTGACCCGTGATGGCATGGAGTTTCTCTCCTATGCCCGTCAGGTTGTCGAGCAGACCCAGCTTCTGGAAGAACGTTATAAAAACCCTGTTGCCCACCGCGAACTCTTTAGCGTTTCGTCTCAACACTATGCCTTTGTGGTCAATGCATTTGTCTCTCTGCTCAAGAAAAGTGATATGGAGAAATACGAGCTCTTCCTTCGTGAAACTCGGACTTGGGAGATTATCGACGACGTCAAGAACTTCCGTAGTGAGGTCGGTGTCCTATTTTTGAACAGCTACAACCGTGATGTTTTAACCAAGATGCTGGATGACAACCACCTGCTGGCTCACCATCTTTTTACCGCTCAACCGCATATCTTTGTCAGCAAGACCAACCCTCTGGCAAAAAAAGACAAGGTCAAACTATCTGATTTGGAAAACTTCCCTTATCTCAGCTATGACCAAGGGACGCACAACTCCTTCTACTTTTCAGAAGAGATTCTGTCCCAAGAACACCACAAGAAATCTATCGTAGTCAGCGACCGTGCTACCCTCTTTAATCTCTTGATTGGTCTGGACGGATACACGATCGCAACAGGGATTTTGAACAGCAACCTCAACGGAGACAATATCGTTTCTATCCCACTGGATATTGATGACCCAATTGAGCTGGTCTATATCCAGCATGAAAAAACCAGCCTATCTAAGATGGGCGAACGCTTTATCGACTATCTACTAGAAGAAGTTCAGTTTGATAGTTGAGAAATGATAAGAACCAATATGTAGGCTAGCAACAACCTACGCATTGGTTCTTTTTACTTATAATTAAAAGTCTCCCCTGCCAACTTATCAGCTAGCTTGGGAAAGAGAGTATAAAACTTATGGGCTAGGTTCAACAAAATTGGGAGATTGAGTTCGCGTTTGTTTTTACCTATAATCTTAACAATTTTTTTAGCCACTGCATCTGGCTCTAGCAGGAAGCGTTCAACCGACTTGAGATAGGTTCCATCTGGGTCGGCTTGGTCAAAAAATCCTGTACGGATTGGTCCTGGATTGACTGTTGTTACATAAACACCATAAGGCATCAGTTCGAGGCGTAAGGCATTTGAAAAACCAATAGCCGCAAACTTGGTAGCTGAGTAAAGACTGGACTTAGCAGTCGCTATCAAACCTGCCATACTAACGATATTGATGATATGACCTTTTCGAATTTCCTTCATACGAGTCGCAAGGTGTCGAGATAGATTCATCAGGGCAAAAGTATTGACCTCGAACATCTTGTGAATATCTTGGTCAGAAATCTGGTCAAATTCCTCCAAAATCCCGTAACCAGCGTTATTAATCAAAACATCAATCTCGCCATAGCGGAGATGAAGGTCTGCTACCAGAGTTTCTAAGGCTGAGTCATCGGTAATATCGATTTCAACCAATTCTGCTTGTGGGTGGTTTCCATAGAGTTGAGCTAATTTTTCCTTATTTCTACCAAGCAAGATGAGTTTGTCATTTGGCAAGAGTTTGACCATTTCTTGGGCTAAACCACCGCTAGCTCCAGTAATGAGAATAGTAGGCATACTTATCCTTTCTGTGACTGCTAGATTTCCACTTCTTCCAAGTCTTTGACCACATGGACATTTTCAAAGACACTAGTAGCGTCTTTTTTGAGCTTGCTGATATCTTTTGAGAGAAAGCGAGCACTGATGTGATTGAGTAAAAGGCGTTTGGCACCTGCTTCTACCGCTACTTGTGCGGCTTGCATGTTAGTAGAGTGACCATGGTTACGAGCAATTATTTCATCGCCCTTGCCATAAGTCGACTCATGGACCAGGACATCAGCATTGACAGCCAGACGCACACTGGCATTGGTTTTGCGGGTGTCACCAAGAATGGTAATAATTTTACCAGGACGAGGAGCTGAGATATAATCAGCCGCCTTGATTTCAGTCCCATCTTCGAGAACAACATCCTGACCGTTTTTAATTTTTCCAAAAAGTGGGCCAAATGGGACACCTGCCGCCTTGAGTTTTTCAGCATCTAGCGTTCCTTCTAGATCCTTTTGGATAACACGATAGCCAACGCAGAAAATAGTGTGATCCAACTCCTCTGCATACACAACGAATTTATCGGTCTCAAGGATTTTTCCTAGAGAATCTTGGTCAAACTCATAAAAATGAATGCGGTAAGGCAGGCGAGAACCTGACACACGAAGACTGGTTAAGACAAAGGACTTAATCCCTTGCGGTCCATAGATCTCCAGATCTGTCTGCTCTTCATTGGCCTGAAAGGCACGGCTAGAAAGGAAACCAGGCAAGCCAAAAATGTGGTCTCCATGCAGATGGGTGATAAAGATTTTGCTGACCTTACGTGGTCGAATTGTGGTTTCCAGAATGCGATTTTGCGTACCTTCTCCACAGTCAAAGAGCCAAACTTCGTTAATCTCGTCCAAGAGTTTCAGGGCAAGACTTGAAACATTGCGGGCTTTAGAGGGCTGACCAGCCCCCGTTCCTAAAAATTGAATATCCATTCGATACTTTCTAATTAATCAATATATAACATGGCTGTGCGGTTTTCCGATCGGAAATAGCGTTTGCCAGAAAAAGCAGTAGCTTCTTGTAATAAATCCTCTTGGCTGTAGCCTTTGAGACGCTTGCGACCATCAGACAAGCTTTCTAAATCAGTCAAAGCTGTGAGACTTTCCACGCTAACAATTTCCTCGTCCCCGACAGACTTCATGTAAATCTTACCAGACTCCTCAAAGACTAGCTGATGGGGAAAAATTTGCGCAATTTCAAAGAGCAAGTCATCCGAGATTACTTCCTTATTTTCAGAAAAAATCCGACCAAGACCCTCACTCTCATAGCAGAAACCAAAGGATTTGCCAGACAGATTAAGCCGAACAAAGGGCTTGTTTTCTATGGTAAAACTAGGTTCAATATTGTAGAGATTCAGTTCCTGACTGACTTCCGCAAAGTAAGCTGTCGCTGCCTCAGGACTCTTTTTCTGGTAGAGTTCTGCAAAATAAGCATTGACAACGCTTGGCGGAGGTGTGATAAGTGCCAACTGCTCCTGCTCAGACCTACCAGCTAGAAGTTGATCTAAGTAAACCTTATCTAGACTTGTATAACCTCCATACTTTAGAGCCAACGTTTTAATATCAGTCATAAAATTCTTCTAACCTCCATTTATTTTTCTCAGAAATGTAGCCTGTAATGACTTCACCGTCCTCCTGATAATCGCGTTCTTCAAGAATCGCAACACTTTCTAAATCATGAATCTTGTAGGACTTAGAAAAAGGCACGCGCAGGGTAAAAGATTCAAAAATATCCTTGATTTTCTCTAAAAACAAAGCCTGCAAGTTCTCACGACTATCCTCAGACTTGGCAGAAATGAGGGCGTAAGGCGTTTGGGTAGGCGTAAAATCTTCCACCAAATCCCCTTTATTATAAAGGGTCAGGCGAGGAATATCCTCCATATCCAAGTCTTTCATGATAGACAGGACTGTTTTTTCATGCTCCTCATGGTAAGGATTGCTGGCATCGATAACATGAACCAGAAGATCCACATGCTTGCTTTCTTCCAAGGTTGACTTGAAACTGGACACCAACTCTGTCGGCAAATCTTGGATAAAGCCAACCGTATCAGTTAAAGTCACCTGTAGATTTCCCCCCAGATGGATACTCTTAGTCGTCGCATCTAGAGTCGCAAATAGCTCGTCAGCCTCATACTGGGTCTTACTGGTCAAAGTGTTCATGATAGTTGACTTCCCAGCATTGGTATAACCAATCAAACCAATCTTAAAGATGCTAGACTCCAGACGTTTTTCTCTGACAGTCGCCCGATTTTTCTCAACCACCTTGAGCTGGCGCTCGATATCCGTGATTTGATTGCGAACGCTACGACGGTTCAGCTCCAGCTGGCTTTCACCAGGTCCACGGGAACCAATTCCCCCTGCCTGACGGCTGAGCATAATTCCCTGACCAACCAAGCGAGGCAAGAGGTATTTGAGTTGTGCTAGGTGGACTTGGAGCTTCCCTTCATGGCTTCGAGCTCGCATGGCAAAGATATCCAAAATCAACTGCATACGGTCAATGACCTTGACACCGAGAACTTCTTCTAGATTGACATTTTGCCTTGGGGTCAGACGGTTGTTGACGATGACAGTGGTGATTTCTTCTGCATCCACCATAAGCGCTATTTCTTCCAACTTACCAGAGCCGACGAAGGTCTTGGAATCATATTTTTCACGTTTTTGTCTGTAACTATCTACAACGACTGCCCCAGCCGTTTTCGCTAAACTGGCCAATTCTTCCATGGAGAGGTCAAAATTGTCCATGCCCTGCAATTCCACACCAATGAGCAGGACCCGCTCCTCTTTTTTCTCCGTTTCAATCATCTAAAAACTCCTCTATCTGGCTAAAAATACGGTCTTGCACACCAGATTCTCCAATCTGATAAAAGGTGACCTGCATGCGATTACGGAACCAGGTCAGCTGACGTTTGGCAAAACGACGGGTCGCCTGTTTGAGACTCTCACTGACTTCTTCCAAGGATTGCTCTCCACGGAAATAAGGAAAGAGTTCCTTGTAGCCAATGCCTTTAGCAGCCTGCACATCAGGGTAATGGTCAAAAAGCCACTTGGCCTCATCCAAAAGCCCAGCCTCAAACATCAAATCCACTCGATGATTGATACGTTCATATAATTGACTGCGTTCATCATCCAAGCAGATAATCAATGGTTCATACAAGGTCTCTTGATTTTCCAAATCCTGACCAAAATGGGCAATTTCCAAGGCACGCATAGCACGACGACGATTAAACTGGGGAATCTCAAGGCCCGCTTGCTCCACCAGATGAGCTAATTCCTCATCTGTATAAGGCTCCAAACTAGCTCGATAAGCTAAAATCTCCTCATGGGGAGTCTCCCCACCCAGGTGGTAACCTTCTAACAAGCTCTGGATATACAGTCCAGTCCCACCAGCAATCATAGCTAGCTTGCCACGGCTGTGAATATCCTCAATAGCCATCTTAGCTTCTGAAACAAAATCAAAAGCCGAGTAAGACTCGGTTACCTCTCTAACATCGATTAAATGATGAGGAACAGCTGCCTGCTCTTCTGGACTAGCCTTAGCCGTCCCAATATCTAAACCTCGGTAAACCTGCTGACTATCGCCACTAACAACTTCGCCATTAAAACGCTTTGAAACTTCAATGGCAAGAGCTGTCTTTCCAACTGCAGTCGGTCCAACGATCACAATTATTTTTGTTTTCATCTTTTTTCCTTGAAAAATTCCCATTTTTTCGTTACTATTATTATAACACAAAAAGGTCAGTCAGAAAAATGTGACCTCTTGAGGAAGCTGGCTGATTGAGAATATAAAGGAGGAAGACTCATGGCTAAAGGATTCGCTAAAGGTCTTGTAACAGGTGTCGCAGGAACTGTCGCCGCAGTCGCAGGTGCAGTATACGCATTTAAAAAGAAAGTGATCGAACCAGAAGAGCAAAAAGCAGCTTTCATCGAAGAAAACCGTAAAAAAGCAGCTCGTCGCCGCGTATCACGTTAAGGAACAAAAGAAGTTGGGATTCATTGTCTCAACTTCTTTTTTCTATTCTTTTAAATAGCTAGGTCAAACTTCAACTGCGGCTTGACAGGGTCATAATCCACCAACTCAAAGTCCTCTGCTTTAATATCAAAGAAATTGGTCTTATCTGGCACATTCAAGACCAAACGTGGTTGGCAGTTTGACGGCTCACGGCGGAGCAATTCCTGAGCTTGTTCAAATTGATTGTCATAGATATGGAGGTTGTTGATAAAGTAGAAGAACTTCCCAACCTTCCAGCCAAAATGTTTAGCAATCATCATTTGAAGAGCCACATACTGCATAGCATTGATGTGGTGGGCCACCAACATGTCATTCGAACGCTGGGTCAAGGTCGCATCCAGATAGATTTCCCCATCTACACGGCGGACATCAAACATGGTCTGAAAGGCACATGGGAGGAGGCCATCCGTCTCATCAAAAGCTTGGTAATCCCAAAGAGAGATAATGTTGCGACGATTCCAAGGGTTAGCCTCCAACTGCTTGAGAATCTTATTGATGATGTCGTGTTTCTTAACGACAGCCCCGTAACGCTCACCAATGGTTCCTGTATCTCCCACTTCCCAGTCATTCCAGTAGTGAACATTGTACTTGTCATTGAGCACCTCTAGGCTATTTGACTGGTCTTGGTAAATCCAGAGAACTTCCTTAATGGCGGATTTGATAGCGATAGGACGCAAGGTTGTAATGGGGAATTCTCCTTTTGCCAAGTCATACTCTGCAAAGGCACCCGTTACATACTTGGAATTGGCAACGGTCCCATCCTTGTACTTGGGACGAGCCTGCTCAGAAAAGACACCGTCTTTGAGGATTCGTTCAATATTTTCTTTAAAAATCGTATCTGCTTTTGTCATTTACTCTCACCTCATTTATTTCCTAACTAGTATAGCATAAAAAAGAAAAGAGGAACATTACTAACTCTAGGTTAGCATTTTTCCCCCTTTTATTATTTTATTGCAATACAAGTGATGCTGCTCCGATAACTCCAGCATCGTTTCCTAGAGTTGCAAGAGCTAATTTTGTTGATGTGCGCACTTGTGGGAAAGTATTTTCATCGTAGACTTTTTGAACACCTTGTAGAAGGAATTCTCCTGCAGCTGACACACCACCACCGATGACGATTGTTGATGGGTTTAGGATTGAGCCAATGTTAGCACAAGCGATTCCCAAGTAACGTGAGAAGTTACGGTAAACAATCAAAGCAAGGTCGTCTCCTTCTTTTGCAAGGTCAAAGACAGTCTTAGCAGTTACTTCTTCTCCGTTATCAATCAAGCTCTTCAAGCTAGCACTACCCTCATATTCATCCGCATAACGGCGAGTCAAGTTAACAATACCTGTTGCTGAAGCGACTGTCTCAAGGCAGCCTTTCTTACCGCAAGTACATGCGATTGGTTGGTCAAAATCAACAGTGATATGGCCAAGCTCACCTGCTGCACCAGCAACACCGTGAAGCAATTTTCCTTCTGCGACGATACCGCCACCAACACCAGTACCAAGTGTCATAAAGACAACATCTGGTTGGTTATCACCAGCACCCATCCAACGCTCACCAAGAGCAGCTACGTTGGCATCATTATCGATGAAGAATGGAATGCCCAAGGCTTTTTCAATCTTTTCTTTAATTGGTTGAAGGGTTTTCCAGTTAAGGTTGTAGGCACCAATAACAGTTCCTTTTTCACGGTCAACCACACCTGGTGAACCCATTCCAATACCTTTGAAGTCCGCTGCTGCCAATCCAAGCAAGTCCAAACGATGTTGAATAGACTCAATCATATCATCAACGATATGACTTCCCTCATCCAAAATGTTGGTCTTGATTGACCATTTTTCTTGGATTTCTCCTGCTGTTGTCAAGATTGCAAATTTGATAGAAGTTCCACCAAGGTCAATCCCAATAATCTTTTGACTCATCATATTCTCCTTTTTCATTATGAATTAACTGAAAATGCTTACAGATATAGTATAACAAAAACTAATCATTTATGCAAAGGTTTGCATTAACTTTCTGGATTTTATTCTGACTTATGGTTTCCAGAGAACTGGAGCATCTACGTAGTAACGTCCGCCATCAACTCGCTCATTCTTAGCCATTTTGCCATCTGATTTTAAATAGTAATTTCCTTGCCATGTACTATAAGCATAAGATCCATCTGATTTCAAGTAATACCAGGCTTGGTAAGAAGAATCATAAACCCACTCACCTTGTGCCATTTTACCGTTTGATTTAAGGTAATAAGCTCCTTACCATGCATTTTTAACTGGATTTCCATTTCCATCAAAATAGTACCAAGAACCGTCCTGCTTAACCCAACCACTTGTTGTTGCTGAACTTGTGTTAGTTTGAGCCACCGTTGATTGTTTTGCTTTGAAAGCACCCTTAGGAGCATTCTTCAATTCACAAGCTATACCATCATGGTCTCGATCTAACTTGGTAGAATATCCCGGTTCTCCCTCGTGAATATCCGAGTATCCATTCGCCCAAGCTTCCTTACAGCTAGAAAAATTAATGTTTTATTCTGCTAAAACTGGTTATGAAAACAAGGCTAAAACTGACAACGTCGCCAAACTCATTTTTAAAAATAGACGTTTGTTCATTACTTTCTCCCATAACGATGTTATCGATTTCAATAGTATTTTATCAAACTTATTTCTGCAATTCAAGAAAACGTCTAGTTATTTCTACAAACTCTTTTGGTTTTGCTCTATTCAGAACATGAGGACCGTCAGGGATGATCTGGAACTGGGAATTTGACATCAGTTCTTGAATAGCTTTCATTGAACTAAGATTTGGCTTATCCTGACTACCACAAATTAACAAAGTTGGATAGGGACAATTCTTTGCAATCTCCCTTAAATCAAGTGTTTTTAATTCCTCAGAAACTCCAACCAGAAGCGATTTATCTGCTCCCTGTTTCTCAAATATCCTCTTAGGAAGCAATTTAAATATCAGCAACTGAATGTAAAAAGGGATATTGCCCGCTAGTTTCAATGGACAACCTGATAAAACCAAGGCCTGAAGATTTGGCAAATCGTAACTTGACAGCTCTAATGCAAGTGCAGCTCCTAAGGACAAACCGATTAGAACAAAAGGTTCTGTCTCCTTTGATAAGTGCTGATAAACGTGTTCCTTGGCTTTTCTATAGCTAGTAACTCCAGTAGGGAATAAGTCAAGGGCTTCAGAGGTATAATCTACAAGCAACTCTTGCACTTCTTTCCAACTCTCCGCTGACTGACCTAGTCCATGTAAAAATATTAGTTTCATCTAGTTCTCCTCTAGGCTTAATTCATACAAGCCTCTCACTGCATTACAGCCGTAAATAGCTTCAACTTGTGCTAAATCTGCCAAGGTCAAGATTTTCTCTTCTAGCTGGCCTGTTTCCAGCAAATGCTGACGATAAATTCCTGGCAAGATCCCAAGTCGGATAGGTGGCGTGTAAAGTTTCCCAGCGATTTTCAAAACCAAATTTCCTATAGAGGTTTCAAGCAATTCTCCTTTTGTATTATGGTAAATCTTCTCTTGTTCCCCTAAACTCAAATGCGGTCGGTGAGTGGTTTTAAAGTAGGTAAAGGCTTGTTGCAAATTGGCTTCCTGAAGGCAGAGTTGGGCCTGACAAAAACTTGGACTAAGAGGTGTTAATATTTGACGATCGACTTCTATCTCTCCAGATTTGCTGAGACTAATTCGCAAACGGTAGTCTTGATGGAGGTCACAAGCTTGACACTCTTCCTCTATCTTTTGTCTCAAAATTTCTGGGTCAAAAGGATAAGCAAAATACCGACTAGCTTTTCTCAGCCTTTCTATATGTTGATTTTCAAACAGTAAGCTTTTCTGGCTGATTTTCCCAGTCGTAATCAGTTTGAAGCGAGCTTGTTTACGATAGAGAACAGCCGCCTTTTGATGAACCTCGCGGTATTCAGATTCCCAAGTGCTATCCCAAGTAATGCCACCACCCACTCCATAGATAGCTTTCCCTTGATGCAGTTGAATGGTCCGAATGGCGACATTAAAAATCCGTCGTCCATTTGGAAGCAAGAGGCCAATCGTTCCACAGTAGACTCCGCGCGGTTGTAGCTCCAAGTCCTTAATGATTTCCATAGTCGCAATTTTCGGAGCTCCTGTGATGGATCCACATGGAAAGAGTGAACGGAAGATTTCAACAAGGTCAACATCCTCTCGCAAGTGACTCTTGATAGTCGAAGTCATCTGCCAGACAGTCGAATACTGTTCTACCTGACACAGACGCTCCACGTGCTCACTCCCCACCTCAGAAATACGGTTCATGTCATTGCGCAAGAGGTCCACAATCATCATATTTTCAGACCGATTTTTGGGATCCTGCTCCAACCAACTAGCCTGTTCAAGATCTTCTTGGTCAGTCATGCCACGCTGAGTCGTTCCCTTCATTGGTCGTGTTGTCAACTCGCGGTCATTTTGCTCAAAAAAGAGCTCTGGGCTCATGGAAATCACTGCCATCTCGTCATGTTCAACATAGGCATTGTAGCCCGCCTCCTGCTCTACCACCATACGATTGTAGATGGCAAAAGGATTGGCACTTAAGTCTTGCTTGAGTTGGACGGTGTAGTTGACCTGATAGGTATCTCCCTGCCGCAAATGATGGTGAATCTGGGCAATAGCCTTTTCATAGTCTGCTGCAGACGTTACTTCCTGCCAATTTGAAGGCAAATCAACCTCGTCATAAATCAGAGGAATAGGGGATGTTTCTACCCTATCATGAACTGTAAAATATAGCAGGTACTCTTCCAGTAAAGGAGCTTTATGAACTGCTAATTTCTCCTCAAAAGCAGGTGCAGCCTCGTAGCTGACATAGCCCACCACATAATAGCCTTGCTCTTGGTAACTTTCCACTTGTGCCAGCAAATCTGCCACTTCTGCTAAATCTCTGGTTTTTAACTCTTTGATAGGCTGGGTAAAGGTGTATCTCTCCCCCAAAGCCCTAAAATCAATCACTGTTTTTATATGCATATTTCAAGTATAGCATAAAAAGGCAGATCCAGACAAAGCTGATCTACCTTTTTATTATTTTCTTACTATTGGTTATGCTTTAGTGAATAAATCACCAGCAAATCCATCTGATTTTTGCAAGAGTTGTTTGTAAACCTTCCATTTAAGATCTACAGTATTCTTGAAATCATTACCTTGAAGGTCTTTTTCGACCGCTGCATCAAATAAGGTCTGAAGTTGTGCGTAAGTTGAAATCTTTTGACCATCGATTTCAATTTCAACAAAACCTCTTTGGGCTTTTTCGTGTACTTCATGATACCATGCTTTCTTCCATGCTTCTAAGCTTTGGAATTTGCCGTTAGAAACTTTATTAATAATAAAGTCATCACCAAGACCTACATTACCAGCAGCTTTAGATTCTTGCTTGTATTTGTTTGATGCATAACCTAAGAACCCGTCTAGATAACCGAAGTAACCCCACATACGGAAGGTATTATGTTTGAATGAGATTGAACCAACCGCACTCTTACTTGTATTACCACCATAAATACCTGTCATCATATTTACTACAGTATAGGCAGAATCAAATCCTTCAGTACGGTAATGACCATTTCCTGGCAATCCATGTTTCGTTGCAAAGTTTCCATCAACCAGTTGATCAATACTTGTCAGTTTCGTATTCTTTTCGTCATCATTCAAATCACGAACTAAATCCCATTGATGTGGTTCACCAACTAAGCCATTGCGATCCGCTTTTTCACGATATTTCTTATCGATCTTCTTGAACCACTTATCGTTTGTTCCAGTATTTTTCTTGATGACAGACTCAGCTTCTAAGTAATCCAGCATCATCATGGATTCATTGTAATTCTTCATGTAGTGATCGATTTTCTCACGACTATTTAACACATTTGGATTATAGTTGTAAATTTGATTTCCATCATTTTGACGTTCGTAAGCCATGTTTAATCCTAAGGCACCATATTCTCCATTTGGATTTGAAACTGATGGTGATTGTAACATACCTTGAGCGAAGGCTTCAACGTCTGTTCCTTCACGGTGACGCCATGTTCCTAAGTAGGCCATACGGTCGTTGATGTGAGTTGTTTCGTGAGTGAATGCAGATGTACCAAAATCACTAATCATGCTAGAGATAATGTAATATACAGCCTCTTGTGGTTGTGGATTTTGGAAGATATAAGCGTATGCACCCATTCCATTGTATCCGTGCCACTTATCAGTCGGACCATAGAATTCACGAATTGGAGCAAAATCGCCTTTCTTCGTATGTCCCATACGGTCAACCCATCCCAAACCTGGTACATCATGGTTATCCCAAATGGCAGATGGTACCATATTTTCACTCTTAAGAAGATTATTTCGTACATTATCTGCAGCAAGCCTTGACCAGAAGTCTAAATAATTGATTTGTTCTTGCGCACGTAAATCAACTTGCTTCTTGAACGCTTCACGTTCTTCTGCTGTGTTCTTACCGTATTTCTCAAATGAACTAAAGGCAATGGTATTATAGGTTGTAATTAAGATCATATGCGCTTTCTTCAAATTCAGAAGTGGTAAAATATAACGTCCGTGATGTCCATTATTAATTACTTCATACAATTTATGTTTCTTATTCGCAAAATCAGGATTTGACGATTGTTTCTCAACAACATAAGCGTTATCTGCAATGTTATTCTTGAACCAAGTATTCATATCTGTTTCACTAGTGAATAATTCCATGTTGTACTTCAGGAATTCATGTAAGTTAGCTTTAGCAGTAGCACTTGCAAGAGCTCTGTTAAATGCATCATGTGATTGATCACCTTTAAGGTTGTTACCATTTGAAGCGAAGCTGATTAATCTATCAAGTACGTTAACGTTCTTACCGTAGAAATCAGGTTTGAAGGTCATCATATTTTTGATGTTCAATCCATTATATTTAATTCCGTAGTATTGATTGAAGTAAGCAAGAGCTAACATGATTTTAGCTTTGTTATCTTCAACTTTTTTAATCAATGCACGTTTAGCTGCCTCGTCCGTATTTAATTGATGGTCTTCATTTTCAACTAAAGCTTTAACTAAAGCATCAAGATTATCTTTTACTTCTTTGAAGCTTTCTTCCATGTATAACATCTTAGGATTGTTATTAATCTTACGAACTTCATCTGAATCAAGTTCAACAGAAGCTAATTTAGCTTTGATATTGCTGAGCAATTGTGTTCTATCTTTAACAACCATATTTGGTGTATAGACAATATCACCTAATCCTTCAATACTATATTCACGAACTTGTTGAACCTTAGATTCTTTTTGTGTAATAGCCTTAATTTCTTTCGTCTTATCAGCGTAATGAATCATAATGTGGTCAGCATCCGATAAGTCGGTCACAAATTGTCCATCTTTCATACCTGTTACAGACAATACTTCTGTAGTTAGTAATTTAGATCCTTCAGGAATCTTGTTACCTTGATTTACAATCCATTCTTTGTTGTAGAACGGTTGAAGTTTTTCAATATTACGGTAAGCAAGCTCACGAGAAGCATCGTAATCTTGAGTAGCTTTGTAAGTATCAGATTTTGGTTTGATGTTATTAAGGGAATTAACTACTGGCTCGCTAATAGCATAGTCATGAGCAGTAATTCCTAATGTTGCGATTTTAGCATCAACTTCTTCTTGAGATACTGATTTAATACGATGTTGTTGTTTAGAGAAATTATATGAAGATTTACCTTCACTTACTCCTGTAACAACAAGGTTTCTATTCAATCTCATTCCTGACCAGTAACCACCATCGTCATCAATATCTTCAGAACCATAGAAGATTTCTCCGTTACCTTTATTAACTTTCATCATAGATACGCTATCTTCAACTGAACCTAACATATGATTACTTCCAATGAAACCACCGACTTTAATAGGGTCACTCACATTGATAGTTCCTTTAGCTACTGATTTCTTAATAGCACCATCTCTACCTACAGCGTTGTTATCCCCACCATTTTGAGACCAATAAACAATACCTGCAGCTTTAGCTCTCTTACCAGTGATATTAGCGTTGACATAAGCACGTTCAACGTAGCCTTTCCAGTTTTCACCAACAATACCTGATAAATATTGACCACCAGTACCAACAGATGTAACATTTCCGATAAACGCCACATTGACTAATCTACCACCACTGTCAATTTTATCAATAAATCCAGACACCCAATCACGACCAACTACGTTACCAGTAACTTTAACATTTTCAATAGTTGTTCCACCTTTAATGACATTAGCGATTGGTGCTACTTGATTATCCCCTGGCATATTAATATCTACATTAGCTAAGTTAATATCATGGATGTATCCACCTTGAATATTTCCAAATAATGGACGAGTTGTATTATGGATTGAATAACGTCCACCATCAACACTTGATAACTTACCTTTAAATACAGATGTAACATAAGATTTTCCATTAGGTTTTACGTTTGCTGCATTAAGGTCTGCACCAAGTTTAAATTCACCATTAGGGTTAGCTTGCATGTCTTTTACAAGTTCGTTGAAGCTATAGTAAACATTACCTTCTTTTAATTTTTGTTTTTCGAAGTAATGAACATACTCGTTTGCCAATTTAGAAGCATCTGTGTGTTGAACTAAATCAGGAGCTGTTGCAGTAATTTTGTATAAAGTTTTTCCGTCTTTTTCTACTTCTTCAATCTTATCAACAGCCAGTCTTGTAACTTTGTTGTCGTGAGTTGTAACTCGTAGGTAGAGTGGAGCAAGATCAGCTGGTTTTTCTGTCAGCAAACTAGTGTCTGTTTCATTACCGTCAGCGTCCACGCTCATCAAGCTTGTTTCTTTGCTGTTCTTGATTTCAACTTTTTTGAGGTCGATTCTTAGAGGTTCTTCTTTCAGAACTTCTTCCTCATCACCCTCACCACGGTCATAAACCATCTTCGTTTCAAGTTTATAATCTTTGTAGTACTGTAAGTCTGTCAAAGAAACTGTTAGATTTTCTGGTGAAACATTCAAGGTTTTGACAATCTCATCACCTTTTTTCAGAGTTAGGGTAATAGATTTAATGGCTGCCTTACTTGGATTTTCCAAATTATAACGAATTTGAGATGATCGTTTCAAATCTTGAACATCAACAAGTGACAAAGTTAAGATTGGTTTTTCAAAGTTTTTAGTTCCTAATTTGACGATACGATCTTGGTCTAACTCCAGAACCTGTTCCACAATTTTCGGTGCTTCTTCAGTTTTTAAACCTTTGATAGTTTTGTAAGTCTTGGTAACTTTTTTCTGTCCATCTTTTCCTTCTTGGACAGTAACTCTTTCACCTTTTTTCAGTTGGTCATCTTCTTTAACAACTTCCTTAAATGGAATCTTTTCAAGACTTTCTTCTACCAGAGTTCCTTCAATTGGTTTTGTCCCACGACTTATTTTTTTAGTGACTGGTTCTTTGATGACAGTGGTTGTTGTATTTAAAACTTGGTCAGTCTCAACACCTTCGAGAGTCTTATAAGTCGTTTTGGTAATTTGACTACCCTTTTCTCCATCTTGAACTACAGTTTCTTCATCCGTATATTTGGTTGGAGCCTCGATAATTTCTGTCCTATAGTCAATCTCAGTAGTAGTTTCTTTCGTAACCGTTCCCTCAGTTACTTTATATTCAGGTAACTTTTCTTGAACTAAAGATTCTCCCTCTTTACCAGTTTCTTGAGTGCCTTTGGCTTCAATTTTCCCTGAATATTCTGCTTGTGGATCTTGAACTAAGGATTCGCCCTCTTTACCTGGTTCTTGGGTGCCTTTGGCTTCAATTTTCCCTGAATATTCTGCTTGTGGATCTTGAACTAAGGATTCGCCCTCTTTGCCTGGTTCCTGAGTGCCTTTGGCTTCAACCTTGCTAGTATATTCTGCTTGTGGATCTTGAACTAAGGATTCGCCCTCTTTGCCTGGTTCCTGGGTACCTTTGGCTTCAA
>CAUQIP010000007.1:0-71106 GCA_963518235.1 uncultured Streptococcus sp.
CCTTTGTCAGTAACGACTGCTTCTGGTAAATCTGACTGGACTGCAGGCTCGCCTTTTTCAGTAACAACAGCTGCGGGTAATTCAGGTTGGACTTCTGGTGTGCCTTTGTTGGTTACTACAGCTTCTGGTAAAGCTGGTTGAACTTCAGGATCACCTTTTTCAGTAACAACAGCTTCAGGTAATGCAGGATGAACTTCGGCTTCACCTTTTTCCGTGACTAAAGCTTCTGGTAACTCTGGCTGAATTGCAGACTCGCCTTTATCGGTTACAACTGATTCAGGTAACGTAGGTTGAACTGCTGGTTTGTCTTTATCGCTTACAACTGCTTTTGGCAATGCAGGTTGAACTTCGGGTTCGCCTTTGTCAGTAACGACTGCTTCTGGTAAATCTGACTGGACTGCAGGCTCGCCTTTTTCAGTAACAACAGCTGCGGGTAATTCAGGTTGGACTTCTGGTGTGCCTTTGTTGGTTACTACAGCTTCTGGTAAAGCTGGTTGAACTTCAGGATCACCTTTTTCAGTAACAACAGCTTCAGGTAATGCAGGATGAACTTCGGCTTCACCTTTTTCCGTGACTAAAGCTTCTGGTAACTCTGGCTGAATTGCAGACTCGCCTTTATCGGTTACAACTGATTCAGGTAACGTAGGTTGAACTGCTGGTTTGTCTTTATCGCTTACAACTGCTTTTGGCAATGCAGGTTGAACTTCGGGTTCGCCTTTGTCGCTTACAACTGCTTTTGGCAATGCAGGTTGAACTTCGGGTTCGCCTTTGTCAGTAACGACTGCTTCTGGTAAATCTGACTGGACTGCAGGCTCGCCTTTTTCAGTAACAACAGCTGCGGGTAATTCAGGTTGGACTTCTGGTGTGCCTTTGTTGGTTACTACAGCTTCTGGTAAAGCTGGTTGAACTTCAGGTTCACCTTTATCTGTTACGACTGTTTCCGGCAACGCTGCTTGAACTTCTGTCGGCTTAGTTGAAGAAACAGGTTTTTCTTCCTGAATAGTTTGTACCTTTGATGGATTCTCTACAAAATTTGGTGTAACATTGTAATCTACCTTTTGTTGATTTTTAGAAGTAGCTACTGATTTCTCTTGATTGCTTACTTTAGATTCAGAAGTTATGTTTCCCTCTTTGATATATCCAATATAAGTATAGCCTGAAATGTCTTTAGGAAGAGGTAATTTTTCTCCTGAGGTTAATTCATAGTCAGTATTATAGTTCAGTAAGAGATTATTTTCTAAAGCATGAGCTGAAACTAAGACACCATTTCCTATTCCTGCAACCAATACTAAATGTAATACTGTTTTATTCTTAACTTTTTTCTTAGAAACGGCAAAAATTAAAATCCCCAGAGCCGCTAAGCTAGCACCAGCAACTAAGGCTTGCATCTCATTCTTACTTCCAGTGTTGGGTAATTCCCCCAGTTGATTTTGGGAATTTAATTTATAAACAAGATAATAAGTCTCATCATCATTCTCCACGTATGTCGGAATACCATAAACAAGCTGCTTCTTTTCATCTGATGATAGCTCTGACTCGGTCACATATTTATAGTGAACACCTTTAGTCTCTTGAGCCTCTACAGATGAACTAGCTAATACAGACATAAAAAATAAACTTGAAATCGTTGCAGATACAAGTCCTACTGATAATTTTCTAAATGAAAAACGCTGCTGTTTTTCACCAAAATACTTTTCCATTCTTCCTCCTTGAAATAAAATTTAAAAATATGTAAGGTAAACTTTATTATAATAGTTTGTTATCTTATAAAAAGGTAACTCACTTTAATTATACTCTTAATTTACAAAAAAGTCTTAAAATTAAGTTGCGCTTTCATACTTTGTTTTATATATAAAATACGAAGGATCAGTGGTTGCCATTTCCTATTTTCTCTTTTGGGATAAAATTACACCTACCATGGTACTTCCACGGTAGGTGTTAGTTATATCAATAATCGTTCTAAAAATGGTTTAATACAGTTGATGAGAATCCCATCTATCCAGCTTTCCTGTGCTGAGGAGAGATGATCTGCCTGGAGACTTTCTTTTAGAAAATCTCGAACTTGTTCTGGTGCGATTTCAAACTCAAAGACTTTCATTTTATAGAAAAAGTCGAGCAGATGATCTGACAGATATTCAGTTGAAAAGGGAACTTCTCCACTTTTTCGATATTCTAATAAGAGCCGAGCAAATCGAGCTTTTTCTTCAGGAAGCTCACGAAAATAGGAATTGAGGAGCCAGGTCTGCTTCTGTTTTCTTTCAATTGGATCCTGAGCTGCAATTCGTTGGTCTTTTTCTAGCTCTTTTTGGTATTGTTTGGCCTTGATAGCCCGTTCTGTTCGATTTTTACCAAAAAGAATTTTCTCCCACTTGCGTTCTTCTTGAGTCAGGGTCTCTGTAAATCCAAAGTAATCTTGATAAGCACGCTCTGCTGGTCCCATGGCTAGAACCAGATTGTCTGCATATTGCTTGGCGATTTTATCCTTCTTCTTGCGCTCTTTCTCTGCCTTGATACGGAGTTCCTGTTCGTAGTCAATTTTCTCCTTGCCTAACTTGACAAGGTAGAGTTGGTCATCTGGTTTCCCAAGTAAAAAGGGTTTGATACACTTTTCAAGGACTTCCTCCATACGAGCCTTCTTCTTAGGTTCTGCCTTGGTCCAACTTCCTCCTTGAAAGACTTCTAGGAAGAGCTGGTAGTCTCTTTCAGGTGAGAACTGATTGCCACGATTAGGCTTGAAAACACCTTTTTCCCAGAGCCACTTTAGAAGTCGCTCGTCAAAGTCACTTTTATTGACTTTTATTTTTTCCTTTTTCTGGGCTTTTCTGGTCAGATTTTCAACCTTTCTGAGCAGTTTTTCTTCCTCTTCCAGTTGCTGGTCAAGGGACAATCGATGAAAATGACGAACACAATCGCTACCAATCGGAAAGAGGCGTTGGCCTGTGACACCGTTAAAGAGTTCGTAAGCGTATTTGATGGCATTCCCACAGACACAATTGCTACGACCAATACCATTTAAAATCAAGGAAACTTCATTCCATTCCTTGGTAGCTTGTTCCCAAGTATCGGCTTTTGAAGCCTGTAAAACCGCATCGTGCAGGGATTTTCTAACTGGAAGTGTCATGAGGTCTCCTTTCTAGATTATACTTTTACAACTTGAACCTCGTTTTTACCTAGTAAAATCAAGTATTTTTCAATATTTTCAATCGAATAGGCTCGGGATAAAGCCTCACCATATAAGGCTAATTGACCACGATAGCGGTCTATGAGTTGACTTGGTTCATCATAGCGGTCTGTCTTATAGTCGAACAGAACAATTCTGTCCTCGTAAAGGAGATAGCCATCAAGGATACCACGGACAACGAAGTCTTCCTGACTCTTTTGGTCTCGTTTGAGCATGGAGAAAGGTTGCTCGCGATAGAGATGGTTGGTATTAGCGAGAATTTCCTGACCGAGCGCTGTGTCAAAGAATGCAAGAGTTTTAGCAAGATTGATCTTGTCTCTGACAGCTGGGCTGGTTTGAACTTGTTTGAGAGTTTCTGTCAGACTAGCAAGCGTTGGTCGCTGGCTGAGGTCAATTCTCTGCATGAGTTCGTGGGTAGCACTACCAATCTCAGCTCCTGTTACCTTTTCTTTGGTTGAAAAATCTGGCAAATCAAAGTTGATTTTCTTGTCTACTGACTGACCTTGACCTGCAATCTCGACACCTTCCATATCCATAACAGGTTCGTAGAATTTCTTGATTTGGCTTGGGGTTTGAACACTAGGAAGTTCAATGGCTGCGCGGTGAAGAGTATTATAAACTTCCACTTCTTTCAGCATTTCAAGAGCTTCCTTAATGGTTTCTGACAGGCGATTGTCTGCTTGAGAGTTATCTTGGAGAGGGCTCTTGTTTTCTAATTCTCCGATGGCTTCTCTAGTCAGCTGATTTTCACCAATAAAACGATAACTAAAGTTGAGATTATCCTTGGCAAACACTTTACTGATAGCCCAAATCCAATCTTGGAAATTCCTTGCTTGCAGTCTAGTATTGCTATTTAGTTTTCCATTTTTAGCTGCTGGGTATTCCTTGGCTTCCAGCTTTTCGCGAGAACCCTTGCCGACAAGATAGAGCTTTTTCTCAGCCCTCGTCATGGCAACATAAAGGAGACGCATCTGCTCTGAATAGCTTGCCAGCTGTAATTCCTCTTCATTCTGCCTATAGGTCAGGCTAGGAATGGAGAGTTTGATGGTTTTCGGATAGTGAGCTTCTACTGCTCCTGTTTCCATTTTGGCAATATACTTAACACCTAGTCCATTTTTTCGGCTGAGAATGACTTCTGACATGCTGTCTTGCTTGTTAAAATCCTGATCCATATTGAGGATAAAGACGTAAGGAAACTCCAGTCCTTTACTCTTGTGAATGGTCATGAGCTCTACTGCATCCTTGGGCGGTGCGACAGCCACGCTCGCAAGATCGTGCTGGGCTTCTAAGACTTGGTTAATCATACCAATAAAACGTGACAAGCCTTTGAAGTTGCTCTTTTCAAACTGGTCAGCTCGCAGAGCTAGGGCATAAAGATTGGCCTGTCTAGCAGGACCATTTGGCAAAGCCCCAACGTAATCATAATAAAAACGGTCATTGTAAATCTTCCAAATCAAGTCATAGAGGGAGTGGGTTTTGGCATACAAGCGCCAAGAAGCTAGTATATCCATGAATTGATTTAGTTTTTCAGCTAGAGCTGTGTGAATCAAGCCTTTTTGACTACTTGCCATTTTTTGTGCATTGACCAGTTTCTCATAGAGATTTTCGTGGCCTTTATCCTCTGCTTTCTGAAGAGATAAACGTGCTAACTCGTCCTCGTCAAATCCAAACATTGGAGACTTCATAAGAGCAACCAAGGCATAGTCTTGCAGGGGATTGTGAATGACACGAAGGGTTTCTAACATGACTTGCACTTCTAGGGATTGGAGATAATTATTTTGCTCTCCGTCAGTTTTGACAGGAATTCCGTACTCAGACAGGGCGAGGAGAATCTGGTCATTACGACTGCGACTGGAGGTCAGAAGGGCGATTTCTTTAAAGGCAACGCCTTTTTCCTGATGGAGTTTCAGAATCTCCTTGATGACTAATCGCATTTCGCCTGTTAGTTTCGTTTCTGCCTGCCCCTCTTCTTCCTCACCTGTGTCGTCCTTGTCATAGAGGAGAAATTCTGCCTTGTTGTCTGAATTGGGAGTCAGTTTGGTATTGGCAAAAACAAGCTGGTGCATGTTATCATAGTTGATTTCGCCGACCTCTTGGTCCATAAGGCGTTCAAAAACATCATTGGTGGCTGATAGTACTTCTGAACTACTACGGAAATTTTCCTTGAGGAGAATCAGCTTGCCTTCTTGGGGATTTTGCGCATAGCGTTGGAACTTTTCATTAAAAATCTGCGGATCTGCCTGACGGAAACGATAGATAGACTGCTTGATATCTCCCACCATAAAGCGATTGTGACCATTAGACAGCAATTCCAACATCCGTTCTTGAATGTGGTTGGTATCCTGATATTCATCGACCATGACTTCGTGGAAGCGATCCTGATAAGCCTCACGAACTTGCGGGAAATTCTCTAAAATCTCAATGGTGTAATGGCTGATATCAGCGAATTCAAAGGCATTTTCCTGACGTTTACGCTGACGATAAGCTTCCACAAAATCACTCATGAAGGCTTGGAAGGTTTTAGCTAGTTCCCATGTATCTCCATGATAACGTTCTTGATAGTCGAGAATGGTTATCTGGTCTGACAGTTGTCCTAGTTTAGCAAACTGGGTCTTTCTCTCTTCGTTGTAGGCATCGGCCAGTGGCTTCAAATCAGCCTTGCGACTGGCATTAGTCAGAGCTCGACCATTTTTCTCTTTCGAAATTGTGACAACACGCGCAAGCACCGCTTGATAAGCCTGACTATCGGACTCCTGATTTAAGGAGCCAATTTCATCCAGAATCAACTGGACATTTTCTAAATAGGCAGCCTTTGCAAACTCCTTAGCATCATTATCCAGATGATAACGGAAAAAGCTTTCCAAATCCCAAAGGGCTTGTTTGATTTGCTCAGTTAGTTTTCCTTTTTCATTCGTAAAATCAGCTTTCTCAAAGCCTTTTAAGAAAGATTCACTCAGCCATTTCTGAGGATTACTGGTGGATTGGAGGAAGTCATAAATTTTATAGACCTGCTGGCGCAGCCCCCGTTCATCCTTGCCACGCCCAGCAAAGTTTTTCAGCAAATGACTAAAGATCTCTTTCTGTTTGCCTTGGTAATGGGCTTCAAAGATCTCATGAAAGACTTCATTTTTTAGAAGGAGTTGTTCGCTTTGGTTTTGTAAAATACGGAAATTTGGTGCAATGTCAATTAAATAACCGTGTTTGCTAAGGAACTTTTGTGTGAAAGAGTCCATGGTTCCGATGGCAGCGTTGGGTAGGTCTGCCAACTGGCGGCCCAAGTGTTGTTTAAGCTCGACATCATGCGTTTCTTGGATCTGTTGGCCAATTTTTTTCTCCAAACGTTCCTTGAGTTCTGTGGCAGCCTTAACGGTAAAGGTTGAGATAAAGAGTTGAGAAATTTCAACACCACGCGCCAATTGGTCCAGAATACGCTCGGCCATGACAAAGGTCTTCCCAGAACCAGCCGATGCTGAAACCAGGATATTCTGACCAGAAGTGTAGATAGCTTCGATTTGCTCGGCAGTTTTCTTCTGTTCCTTGCTCGAATTTGCTTCTGCTTCTTGCAGTTTTTGAATTTCTTCCTCAGTTAAAAAGGGAATAGGCTTCATCGATTCAACTCCTCTCTTATTTTTTCAAACCAAGCTTGCTTGAGTTTTTCTCCGACCAGACGTTTACCGTCAGCTGGGTCCAATTTCTCTAGGAAACGGGCTTGGCCCAAGTGGTAATTGGCTTCAAATCCTGTGATGGCTTGATGTTGCTGAACATACGGTGCAATATTTCTGCCATTTTCAGTATAAGGGTTAATGGCGAACTGGCCTGCTAAAATTTTCTCAGCTGCTTTCTTGTAAAGAAGAGCATTGTAGTCTAGTAAGAGCTGGAATTCCTCATCCGTCAGCTGGTTGGCCTTGTTTTTATTGTAAAAATCACCCAAATGACTGCTTTCTTTTTCTAAAAAGAGGCCTTGGTATTTCATAGACTTGCTGGCTTCTACTACTGCACCTGCCAGACTTTTAACAGCCATTAAAGATTGGACAGGCTCAGCCATTTCCAAGTACATAGCACCGAAAAAGTTCTGCTCCCCTTCTCTTTTTAGGGCAGCTAGATAAGTTGGCAACTGGGAATTAAGCCCATTAAAGAAATGAGGAAACTGAAACTGAGTTAGACTAGACTTGTAGTCTACTACTCCTATCGCCCCATCAGCTTTCAATCGGTCAATGCGGTCAACCTTACCTCGTACAAAAACACTGCGTCCATTGTCTAATTGAATAAAGGCCTGCTCTTTTCCACCAAAATTTGCTTCTTCTTTGATGGTTTCGATGGCTGGATTGTCTCGGAGAATATGTCCAGTCGTCCGCACCACATCAAGCAGAACTTCCTTGGTAAACTGTGCTTCCAAACTTTCTTGATAAATAGCCTCAAATTCGCGTTCTTGACTAGTTTCTTGAATAGCTTGTTCTAGACGGTGGTCAAAGGAATCTTCGTCAGGCAACTGCAAGGCACGTTCAAAAATACGGTGCAAGAAATTTCCGTGACTACGGGCATCAGGACGCAAACGTAATTCCTCCTGCAAGCCTAAAACGTAGCGAAGGAAATAACTGTATTCATTGCGATAAAACTCCGTCAAACCAGACGTAGACAGGTAAAATTCCTGATCAGCTGGATAGAGAGCCTGCAAGGTATCCTTGGTCAAGGACTTACTGCTTGGACTGGTTGGGAGGGCTGGATTCTCCAAACCTTGCTGGTCTAGTTTTTTACCCATGACACGCGCCAGAACCTTGACAAAGGTCAAATCTTGCTCAGTCTCACTCATATCGCCCTGCTGGTGATAGGCAACCAGACTGGACAAAAGACTGTGATATGAGCCCATATCTTCCTTAGACAGCCCTTTGTGATTTATCTTCTTCTCTTTCCTGCTAAATCCAAAATGGACCAACTCTTGAAGATAAGCTGATTCCTTGCTTTCACTTTCGTTAAAAAGGCTTGGAGATGACAGAATCAACTGCTTACGAGCAGAATTGATCAAGGAAAGCATAGTATAGCGATTTTTCTTGAGGTTTTCACTGCTGGCAATCAGCAATTGTGACTCTTCCTCTGTCGCTTGGTTTAAGCTTTGTCTTTCTTCATCTGTCAATAGACTGGTATTTTGCGCGATTTTTGGTAAATTGTCCTGAGTTAGCCCAATGGCGTAGACAAAGTCAGCAGTCAATGGTGCAATCAAATCGTAACTCTGCA
This sequence comes from uncultured Streptococcus sp., assembly GCA_963518235.1. GTDB lineage: Bacteria > Bacillota > Bacilli > Lactobacillales > Streptococcaceae > Streptococcus. Next base: position 8,414 of record CAUQIP010000007.1, read on the forward strand.
CTAGAACGGTGTCCACTGTTGCTGGAATAGTGCGATACTGAGACAAACTCATTCCAGAATGGAGCAAGGCTAGGAAGTCCTCTAGACTAACTTGTGAACCAGCAAAAACAGTCGCAAATTGTTCTAAAACATGACAGAAAGCCTTCCAAACTTCGGCTTGTCTTTCCTGTTCTACAGCTTCCATAGTGGCTGTCAAATCTTGTAACTGCTTGGTCACTGAACTTTCTTTTAGAAAGCTATTCCATTTTTGTAGGAGATTTTCAGCCTTCTGTTTTCGGCTGGCAAATAGGGTTTCAAGAGGTGCTACAATCCGCAGACGAAGAGTATTTAAACGCTCTAAATCAAATTTTCCATGGTGGGATTTGGTGAAGGCTTGCTGAAAGGCTGGCAAGCCGTTGATTCCAAGATAGCGAAGATATTGCTCAAAAGCATCAATATCAGCTTGACTAAGGTCGGTATACAAACCTGTTCTAAGAAGGTTAATCAAATCCTCCTGACGGGAACGATAGCGTTTTAAAGCCAAAATAGACTCAACAAACTGTGTCAAAGGGTGGTGGGCCATGGATTCGCTTCTACCAAGATAGAAAGGAATCTGATACTGGTCAAAAATGGTTTTGAGAGATAACTGGTAAGAAGTCACATCCCCCAAGAGAATACGAAAATGCTTGTAGCTCAGGTCTGAGTTCTCATGTAATTTCTGACGAATGCTACGGGCTACTAGCTCCAACTCCTCCTTTTGCGTCAAGCAAGACCAGATTTGTAAGTTTTCACGATCCTTCTCATCGACATCCAAAGTGAGTTCTGAAAAGTCATAAGAAGACTCCAGCAAACGAGAGGCCTTGTCAAAACTATCCATCTTCTCATGAGTTTGAGAATAATCCTGAGCAGGAGTTTGGTATTTAGAGGCCAGATGATGGAGAAACTCCACACTAGCTTGGTAGAGATTGCCCTCGCGAAAAGGACTGGCATAAGCTTTCTTACTAGCATAAGCCCCAATGACAATCTCAACACCCTTGCCATGAAGTAGATCCACAATTCGCTCTTCCTCAGCAGAAAAACGGGTAAATCCATCAATGACTAAAGCAATTTGAGTGAAATCACTACTAACTTTGTCATCCTCAATAGCCTCAATCAAATGGGACAACTGACTTCCCTGAGCTAACTGACCTTGATTGAGATAGGCCGTTACTTTCTCAAAAATCAAGAGCAAATCCGCTCGCTTATCCTCATCCGTCAAGCTTTCGAAGTCCAAAAAGTTCATCTGAGCAGTCGCTATCTCATGATAAAGCTCCATCAACTGCTGGATAAATTGAGGATCCTGCTTGATAGCTCCATAAACACGTAAATCCTTAGGATCAAGTTCGGCAAGGCATTTATAAAAGACCATCCCAAGACCAATGTCATCTAGACTGGTCTTGGCAGGCAAGTCATTCAAGACCAGGTAACGAGCCATTTGAGCAAAGCGCGTGACGGTAATCGCAAAAGAAGCCTGCTGGGACAAGCATTCCAGCACGGCACGTTCCTTTTCAAATGAAAGAGAGTTAGGAGCGATATAGAAAACCCGCTTGCCAGTAGCAACTAGCTCCTCTGCCTCTCTAGTTAGAATTTCTGTCAAAAAAGTCCGAATATCAGTATAAAGTAATTTCATCTCTGCCTCGTTGCAATTTTCATTACCTTTTATTATACCATGATTAGCCCAAAGATTCCTCCTCCTTTCCTCTAAAATATGCTATAATAATACCAAAAGATAAAGAAGGAAAACCTATGATTAAACTACTAGCCTTGGATATGGACGGAACCCTCCTCAATGAAGCCAAGGAAATCCCACAAGCTCACATTACTGCTATTCACCAAGCCATTGAAAAAGGTGTCAAACTGGTTCTCTGTACGGGTCGCCCGCTTTTCGGTGTCCTCCCCTACTATCAAAAACTGGGGCTTGATCTCCAGAATGAGTATGTGATTGTTAACAATGGTTGCTCAACTCACCAGACCAGTGACTGGGGACTAGTTGACTGGCAAGAACTTAGTCCAGCAGACATCGAATACCTCTATGACCTAGCTGAAAAAAGTGATGTTCAGTTGACTCTTTTTGATGAGGAGCATTATTTTGTCCTCGGTGGCAAGCCCAATCAAGTCATCCAAAATGACGCCAAACTAGTTTTTTCAGACCTGACTGAAATTTCTCTTGAGGAAGCGACTAGTGGTAAGTATCGTATGTTCCAAGGTATGTTTTTGGGAACAAAAGAACAAACAGATGATTTTGAAGAGCGTTTTGCTGAGGAACTCTGCCAACGATTCAGTGGAGTTCGTTCGCAGCCTGTCATTTATGAAGCTATGCCACTTGGTACGACAAAGGCTACTGCTCTTTCTCGACTGGCAGAAATTTTGAAGATTGATTCCTCAGAGATCATGGCTATGGGCGATGCCAATAACGATATCGAAATGCTCCAGTTTGCAGGACTTGGCATTGCTATGGGAAATGCCAGCGATTATGTCAAATCTCTTGCGGATACCGTTACAGCCAGCAACGAAGAAGACGGCGTTGCGCGTGCTATTGAGAAATATATTTTATAATTAAGAAGCCCAGTTCGTGTCAACTGGGTTTTGATATTTAAGAATGCCTAAAACTTTAGAAACTCTTTAGAAATCCTTGAGCTTTCTTTGATTTCTATGCTTTATACTAAAGTTAACAAAATAAATCAAAAGGAGAGAATCATGAAAACAGTACTTGACATTCATGGATTGTCCAAAAACTTTGACAAACAAGCTATCCTTCAGGATCTTCATCTAACGATAAGAGAGGGAGATATTTATGGACTTATCGGGAAGAACGGAGCTGGGAAAACCACCTTGATAAAAATCATTACGCAACTACTGTTTGCGGATAAAGGAACTGTTTCCCTCTTTTCTAGTAAGTCGGAAAATGAGTGGAGCAAGGCTCTATCTCGAGTAGGTTCAGTGATAGAATCACCCGTAGCTCATAATCACTTAACAGCTTATCAAAATCTGAAATATTACTGTATGATTCGTCATATTCCAAATGCTGATCAAGTCATTCGAGAAACACTAGACTATGTAGGTTTGTCAGATACAGGTAAGAAAGTCTTTCGTGATTTCTCGCTAGGAATGAAACAAAGACTTGGTATTGCCATTGCCCTCCTATCCAAACCAGACTTCCTGATCTTAGATGAACCTATCAACGGTCTCGACCCAATCGGTATCAAAGAATTTCGACTAATGATTCAACGACTAAATCAAGAAAAAGGGATAACCATTCTCATCTCTAGCCATATCTTGTCAGAACTCTATCTCCTAGCTAATCGCTTTGGTATTTTAGATCAAGGCAAGATTATCCGTGAAATCAGCAAAGCTGAATTTGAAACACTAAGTGAGGATTATATTGTGCTTAAGACAGCTGATAAAGAGAAAGCTTGCCAAGTATTGAAAGAACAAATCCAGCTCCAGTTCAAAGTTGTTAATCCAGAAAATGAAATCCATATCTTTGGTCAGGAACAAGATGTCAAACAGATTCTCAAAGAATTAACCTTGGCAGATGTTGCCATTGACGAGATTTACTATGCCCGTCAAAACCTAGAAGAATACTTCACTCAATTGGTCCAATAGGAGAAAAATCATGATACATACCATTCAAGCAGACTTTTACCGTCTTTTCCGTTCCAAAGGATTCTGGATTACAGAATTCATTCTCTTTATACTCATGTTAATGGGGGCTATTTTTGGGGCTACTGGCCATCTGATGGCAATCCAGACAGAAGAACCAGAAATTCCAACCCATGGCTGGGACGGTGTACAAGCCCTGATCAACGCATCTAGTCAAGGTTCAAACCTCGTTTTTCTATGTATTGTTCTAGCCTGCCTCGTTCTTGGAGTTGATTTAATCGGCAAACTCTATAAAAATAATTTAACAGTGGGTGTCTCTCGTACCGAGTTTTTCCTTGCCAAAGCCTTTGTACTTGCTAGTATCGCTTTCTTACAACTTATCCTTAGCCTTGTGATTGCCTTTATTCCAGCAACTATCTTAAATGGATTTGGAACTATGCCTGATGGCTTTATCGGCAATCTACTGATAACCATTTCCCTTCAATTTCTTTGCCTTCTAGCTTGGCTTTCCATTGTTTCCTTCATTCTCTATGTTAGTCATTCTTATCTTGCGGTATTTGTTGGTTATTTGGTCAGCTCTATCATCCTTTCTATGCCAATGCTCATTTTTCCAAATATTAAAATTTCACCATATTTATCATTGCAGTTTTTCTACGCTATGACTGCTAATAGTGAATCCATTTTCTACACCATTATAGTTACCTTAGCTGTTATTGTAATCTTTAATCTAAGTGGATTGGCAGTTTTCAAAAAGAAAAGTCTATAAAAAATGACCTCCTCTGTAGGCTAGAGGAGGTTTCTTTTCGTTAAAAATAAATGAAAACCGATAACCACTGGCCATCTGTGCTTAGTTTCATCTCTGCACCGAGAAGATGACATAATTCCTCAGTGATATAAAGGCCTAAACCAGAGGATTCTTCGGTGTCTGATAGATTTTCAGAATAAAAACGGTTACTGAGATTTTCTATTTTTTTGATAGGCTGTTTAACAAGGTTTGCAATCTCTAAGACAAGCTGTTCCTTTTCTTTTCGCAAAGACAGACGCGCTTCTTCCTTGCCATGTTTGAGGACATTTCCAAGCAGATTTTGTAAAATTCGATCCAGCAAGTCTTCATCAGTCCTCATTTTCAGACCAGCTTCAACCTTAAAATCAAGCGTGATATTTGCCGCCTGAAAAACATCATAATAAGCCAAAGTCTTTTTGGTGATAAAAGCTGAAAGATCCACTTCTTCCAGTTTCGGTTTGACAGCTCCTTCCATCAAACGACGATATTCTAGAAGAGCCTCTAAACGTTTGGAAACTAAATCAAGATGCTGGGCTATTTTTTGTAAGGTTTCTGATTTGTCTTCAGGAGACTTTATCAATTGTTGGGTGTAGCCTGAAGCGATAGTCAAAGGTGTCCGAATATCATGGGCGATATTGCTGATGGCCATATCCAGAGTCTGTTTTTCCCTTTTCATCACCAATCGAGATTGTTCCACTTCCTGAAATAGATTCTCAATTTGCTGGTAGAGATGTAAAAAATGTTTGGAAAAAATGCTGACCCCAACTCTTTTCATACTACCTGTAAGAATCTTATCTTCAATCTGTTGACTCAAGTTTTTAAGTGCTAGATGGTAGCGAATCAATGCAATCGATAAAATAATTAGGAGTACCAGTAGAACAAAAATTATCATGTAGGTCATTGCTTGTCTCCTTTTAATCTTACTCCAACGCCCCAGATGGTTTCAATATATTCTTGATTTGGGTCAAGCTGGTTTAATTTTTTACGAAGATTACTCAAATGCGTATTGAGGGTATTATCTCCAGGTAGGTAGCTATCCTCCCAGACCAATTCATACAGTTCTTCCTTGGTAAAAATTTTCTTAGGATGTTTGAGGAGAGTTTGGAGAATCAAGCATTCTTTCTTGGCAAGGCGAATCGTTTCCTGGCTATTTTTGATTTCAAAACTTTCTGCATCAAACTGGATATTTTTCAAGTTTTGTGGCAGATTTTCAGTTTTTACTATTTCCACAGGCTGTTTTTCTGCACTTTGGCGTAGTTGAACAGTAACTCTGGCAAAGACTTCGTCCAAATCAAAAGGTTTGACTATGTAATCATTGGCACCGTCTAAAAGGTATTGGCTGATAAGTTTTTTATCGCTTAAAGCCGTTAGCATAATGACTGGAGTTTGACTTTGTTCCCTGATAGCTTTTAAAACCTGATCTCCATTTTTCCCAGGAAGCATGATATCTAGCAAAACGAGTTCAATCCCACCTTGGTCAAAACGCATGATGCCTTCAGTTCCTGAAAAGGCTTGAATCACTTCATGCTCCTCAGTAAGAAGTGTTCGCAAAATCTCTTGAATGTCACTATTGTCTTCAATAACCAATATCCTAGCCATAAATACCAACCTTTCTGCAACTATTATAGCATGTTTTATTGATAAAGCTTAAACAGAAAAGCTCCTCGCATCAAAGCGCGAGAGAGCCTTAGAGGGTTAAAATATAAAATCCATTTACTAGATAACATTGTATCCTTATAGTTGCTAGTGAAAATGAGTCTAGCAGAATGAATCTCTCATTTCTCCCATACTAGTCCGTAATTCGTTGATACATTTCGGGTCTTCTATCTCGAAACAAGCCCCAGTTTAAGCGTTCGCTTGCTCCCTTATCTAGGTCATAAGTAGCTAACAGAACAGCTTCTTCTTGTCTTTCAGCTCGTTCTAGAATAGCTCCTGTTTCATCCGTCATAAAGGAGGAACCGTAGAAGTCAAGACTGGAACTCTGTCCCCCATTTTCCTCACTTGAAGTGACTTCTTCAAAGCCATAGCGATTGGCTGCAATAACTGGGACAATATTTGCTGCTGCATGACCTTGCATGGTACGTTGCCAATGACCACAACTATCCGTATCTAGGATAGGCTCAGAGCCAATAGCAGTTGGATAAAAGAGCAATTCAGCACCATTCAATGCAAGACAACGCGCTGTTTCAGGGAACCATTGATCCCAACAGATACCGATCCCAATCTTGGCATAGCGAGTATCCCAGACCTTGAAGCCTGTGTTGCCAGGTGTGAAATAGAATTTCTCTTGATAGTAATGGTCGTCTGGTATGTGGGTCTTCCGATAAACGCCCAGCACTTCCCCATCTGCATCAATGACGGCAATAGAGTTATACAAGACATTGTCATCTTTTTCATAGAAACTGATCGGTAAAACAACCTGTAGTTCCTTAGCAATCACCTTAAAATGCTGAATGGCAGTATTTTCTGTCACCGACTGGGCATACTGGTAATAGTCATACTGGCGTTCTTGACAGAAATAGGGACGTTCAAACAACTCTGGTAAAAGAATAATTTGTGCACCTTGTTCTGCAGCCTGACGTACTAAACGCTCTGCTGTTTGAATATTTGTTTCCACATCCTTGGCACATTGCATCTGAATGGCTGCAACTCTTACATTTCTCATCTTTTTCTCCTATTCTGGGATTTGTTGGGTGATACAGTGGATATTGCCACCACCTAAAAGAATATCTCTGGCTGGTATTCCGACAACTTTACGGTCTGGGAAACACTTACTGAGGATATCTAAGGCCACTTGGTCGTTTTTATCCTGAAACTGTGGAACTAAGACAGACTTGTTGGCAATATAAAAGTTTACGTAGGAAGCTGCTAGTCGTTCACCAGCGTAGCGTTCTTCTTCACCTTCTTCGTAGGAATAACCAGGAAGATCTTCTTCTGTCACAACTTGTCGAACTGCAGGGATAGGCAATTTATGAATGGTAAACTTCCGTCCTTTTGCATCTGTTTCCTGTTCTAAGAACTCTAAATCAGCTACAGACATGGCATACTGAGGATCACTTTCGTCGTCCGTCCAAGCCAAGACAAGCTCAGCAGGACCAACAAAGGCAGCAACATTGTCAACGTGTTCATTGGTTTCGTCCTGATAAATACCATAAGGAAGCCAAATAACTTTTTCAGCTCCAAGGCACTCTAATAAGGTATTCTCAATTTCCTCTTTAGTCAGATGAGGATTACGACCCGGACTGAGCAAACAACTTTCCGTCACGAGAATGGTTCCTTGACCATCGCTATGTATCGCTCCGCCTTCTAGGACAAAAGGTTTGGCATCGAAAACAGGCATTTCCAAGGACTCGGCAAAACGACTGGCTACTTGGTCATCATCTTCATAATCTTGATAAAGACCATCAACAGCACCACCCCAAGCATTGAAAGACCAGTCAACGGCTAGCTTTTCTCTTTTGTCATTCACAAGAATGGTTGGTCCAGTATCTCGAGCCCAGGCATCATTGGTAGGAATATCTAGATAAACAACGCTATCTCCAAGGTAGTCTTGGGCTTCAGCTAAGTAGTCTTGGCCCACCAAAAGATAGACTCTTTCCCCCTCTACTATAGTCTTGATAATCTGGCTAAATGCTTTTTTAGCAGCTTTACCTTGAAAAGGCCATGATCCTGGTCTTGTAGGCCAGATCATCAAGGTTCCGTGATGGGGTTCATACTCTGCTGGCATACGATAGCCTAATTTTTTTGGACTGTCCATCATGATAATCTCCCTTTAAAGTCTCGATAGCCGAAGGCTTTGACCAAGCTGCAGTCTCCCTGTTCATCCATGAGATAGAGACTTGGCAATCCAATACCATTAAAGGTATTATTTTTGACAAAAGAATAAATAGCCATGTCTTCGAAATAAAGTCTGTCTCCGATTTGGACTGGATTTTCAAAGCTATAATCACCAATCACATCGCCCGTCAGACAAGTATTGGAAGAAAGTCTATAGGTATGGGCTTTTTCCTGTGCCTCAAAGCCATTTCTCAAAGGTGGGCGATAAGGCATTTCAAGCACATCCGGCATATGGCAGGTCGCAGAGGTATCCAAGACCAGCGTTTCAATCCCATTTTCGACAATATCCAAAACCTCTGTTGCCAAATAGCCAGCATTAAGAGCAATGGCTTCACCCGGTTCGATATAAACTTCAAGATTGTAAGTTTCTCGAATTCGCTTAATCTCAGAAATCAGCAAATCCACATCATAATCTTCTCTTGTAATGTGATGACCACCACCCATGTTGAGCCATTTGATCTGATGTAAGTACGAGCCGAACTGCGCTTCTACTGCTTTCAAAGTTGTCTCTAAATCATCTGCTCCCTGCTCGCAAAGGGTATGAAAATGTAGTCCGTCAACCAAATCCAGCAAATCACTCGGAATTTTATCTAGTGTCACACCAAAACGGGAGCCAGGTGCACAAGGGTCATAGAGCGCGTGGTCACCCTGAGTTGAACACTGAGGATTGAGACGTAAACTAACACTGATACCAGCCTCCCGACAACGAGGCCCATGTTTACGCAACTGTCTCTCTGAGTTAAAGACGATATGGTCCGTTATCTCCAGCAATTCCTCCAAGTCCGCATCCTTGAAAGCAGGTGCAAAAACATGGACTTCACCAGGAAATTCTTCCCTTGCCAATTTGGCTTCATAAAGACCACTGGCAGTAGTCCCAGATAGATACTGACTAATCAAGGGATAGGTTTTGTAAAGGGAATATGCCTTCTGGGCAAGCAAAACCTTGCAGCCGGCTTCTTCTTGTACATATTGTAGAATGCGGCAGTTTGCATCTAACTTGGCTAAGTCAATGACGTAAGCTGGTGTTGGTACTTGTTCTAACTTCATCAGTCCACCATTTGTGGATTTTCAACCACAACCCAAGGCAAACCATACTCATTCAAAGCTTCCATGAATGGATCTGGATCCAATTCTTCAAGGTTATACACTCCAGCTTGTTTCCAAGTACCGTTCATGACTAATTTTGTCCCAATCATGGCTGGAACACCTGTCGTGTAAGAAATTGCTTGTGAACCAACTTCTGCGTAACATTCCTGATGGTCGCAAACATTGTAGATGTAGATGGTTTTTTCAACGCCATCTTTGACACCTGTAAAGATACAACCGATATTGGTTTTACCAACAGTGCGTGGACCAAGGCTGGCTGGATCTGGAAGCAAGGCTTTCAAAAATTGAATCGGAACGATGTCTTGTCCATTGAAGTTAATGGTATCCGTACGAAGGAGCCCAACATTTTCAAGACATTTCATGTGCGTTAGATAAGATTGACCAAAAGTCATAAAGAAGCGAATGCGTTTGACACCTGGAATGTTCTTAGCCAATGATTCGATTTCTTCATGGTGAAGGAGGTACATATCTTTTTGCCCAACTTGAGGGAAATCGTACTCACGCTTGATTGACATAGCCTCAACCTCAACCCACTTACCATCTTCCCAGTAAGAACCTGGAGCTGAAACCTCTCGTAGGTTGATTTCTGGATTGAAGTTAGTTGCAAATGGATAACCGTGATCCCCACCATTACAGTCCAAAATATCGATATAGTGGATTTCATCAAAATAATGTTTAAGGGCATAAGCTGAGAAAACGCTAGTCACACCTGGATCAAAACCAGAACCAAGAAGAGCGATCAAGCCAGCTTCCTTGAATTTCTCCTGATAAGCCCACTGCCATGAATAATCAAAGTAGGCTGTAAATCCAAGTTCCTTACAGCGTTTTTCGTAGATAGCACGCCACTCAGGGTCTTCTGTATCCTCGGCTTCGTAGTTGGCTGTATCGATATAGTGAACACCTGTTGCCAAACAAGCGTCCATAATGGTTAAATCTTGATATGGTAGTGCTACGTTCAAAACAGCTTCTGGTTTGTAGCTTTCAATCAAAGCAATCACTTCTTGAACCTTGTCAGCATCAAGAGCCGCTGTCTCAATCTTAGTATTTGTTTTGCCTTCTAATTTAGCTTTCAAGTCATCGCATTTTGACTTGGTACGACTAGCAATCATAATTTCTGTAAAGGTTTCGCTATCTTGACAAATCTTTGAAATAGCAACTTGGGCAACGCCCCCACATCCAATAACTAGTAAACGACTCATTTTTTTCCTTCCTCTTCTTCTAAAATATCCTCAACATACTTGGGCAACATAAAGGCCCCCACGTGTAAGTTTGCAGTGTAGTATTCTGTGAAAAGCTGACGTTTTTTCCAGCCTTCCTTGTCAAAATCTTTGACGGGATGGTATTTTTTCGATGCAAACCCAAACAACCAATAACCAGCAGGACTGGTTGGAATGTGGGCCTGATAGACCCGGCTGATTGGAAAGGCTTGATTGACCTTTCGGTGCATGCTTCGGCAAGCCGACTCATCCTCATCAAAGAAGGGACTCCCATGCTGGTAAATCATGATGCCGTCTTCTTTCAATGCTCTGTAACTGTTTCCGTAAAATTCCTTGGTAAAGAGCCCTTCCGTATGTCCAAATGGATCTGTCGCATCGTTGATAATGATATCGTAATCATCTTCGCAGTTTCGCAAAAAGCGTAGCCCATTTTGATAGTAAATGGTAACACGAGAATCATCTAACCCCGCAGCAAAATCTGGAAAATACTCACGACAAACCTCAACCAACATCTCATCTGGTTCCACGATATCGATTTGTTCCAGCTCAGGATAGAGTGTTAATACTTGGGCAACACCGCCGTCACCACCCCCAATAACCAAGACTTTCTTGGGATTTGGGTGGACAGCCATGGGAACGTGAACAGTCATTTCGTTGTAGACAAAATCATCTGCATCTGAAAACAAGACATGGCCGTTTAAAATCAATATCTTTCCAAAAGCTGGAGTATCTAATACTTCAATATCCTGCCACTCACTTTTTCCAGCATAGAGTTGCTTGGCTGTTCTCAGGGACAATTTGACATCTGGAGTATGAACTTCAGAAAACCATAAATCCATCTAGTTCTCCTTTCTCTTAATGACGTTGATGTGATTGACCTCTGGATCTTCCGTCCCTTGGAGGGAGCAACCACGTTCCTTGGCAAATTGGATATAGCCGACAATTTCTCGTGTAATGCGTTCACCTGGTGCTAGAATTGGAATTCCTGGAGGATAGCACATGACAAATTCCCCACATACTTGTCCAACAGATTCATCCAAGGTCAAACTTTTTCTCTCTGAATAAAAGGCTTCCTGAGGAGATAGGACCAACTCAGGCTGAATATATTCTCCAGCTATCAAGTCCTTCCCATCTCGTGAATAGAGTCTCTTGATATCAGCCAAAGCACCGACCAAGCGCTCGATGTCTTGGATACGGTCACCAATCGAAATATAGGCCAAGATATTACCGATATCACCAAACTCAATCTGAATGTCGTATTCGTCTCGTAGGAGGTCATAAACCTCGATACCTGTTAAGCCAATACCCTGAGTGTAAACTGACAGCTTGGTTACATCAAAATCGCAAACGGACACTCCGTCTATTAACTCTTTTGAATAGGCGTAATAACCGCCAATAGCATTGATTTCACGGCGAGCATACTCGGATAGCTCAATGACTTTCTCAAACGACTCTTTACCACGAAGGGCCAAGTTGCGACGTGAAATATCCAAACTAGCCATCAACAAATAAGAGGCGGATGTTGACTGGGTCAGGTTGATAATCTGACGAACGTATTCAGGATTCATCTGCTCCCCGATTAAAAGAAGCGAGCTTTGTGTCAAACTCCCACCAGACTTATGCATGGAAACTGCTGCCATATCAGCACCTGCATCCATAGCAGAAATTGGAAGTTTATCAGTAAAATGCAAATGCGCTCCGTGGGCTTCATCTACTAAAACCATCATGCCAGCTTCATGAGCCATTTCTGTCAACCCCTTTAAGTCTGAACAGATTCCGTAGTAAGTAGGATTGTTAATCAAAATGGCCTTGGCATCTGGATGGTCCTTTATGGCCTTAGCTACTCGATCATTTTCAAGACCTAAAGCGATACCAATCTTAGGATCTACACTCATCTCAATATAGATGGGAATAGCACCACATAGAACCAGCGCATTAATAGCAGATTTATGGACATTACGTGGCAGAATAATCTTATCTCCTGCCTTGCAGGTTGACAGAATCATGGTCTGCACCGATGAAGTTGTTCCCCCAATCATGAGAAAGGCATGGGCTGCTCCAAAAGCATCAGCTGCCAGCTCCTCTGCATCCCGAATAATCGAAATGGGGTGACCAAGATTATCCAAGGGTTTCATCGAATTGACATCAATGCCTACACATTTTTCACCTAGCAGTTCGACAAGTTCTGGATTTCCCCGTCCACGCTTGTGACCTGGAACATCAAAGGGAACAATCCTTTTCTTGCGTAACTTCACCATGGCCTCATAAATTGGGGCCTGGTTTTGATCTAACTCTTTCAAGACATACTCCTTTACCGTATTTTTAGCGCTTCAAGAAGACGAAGGCGACTAAAGGTTGACTCATGAAAAAAGAGCAGGTTTTCACCTGCTCTGCAATCTTCTGACGTTTTTATGTTTGTTTCTGTTGAGTATGTCTGTTCCCGATGTTTCCTAACTCTCTAGTAGCAAATATTACGTACTTTATTGATCGTTTCACAAGATGACGTGTGCTTTCACCACACTAAAAATTTATGAATTAGGACAAGTGTCCTAACATCAACTTATAAAAGTAGGCTTTTAACCCTATCAATAATGTGGTTTTTCAACCACGCTTCGGCATTCAACCCTGCCTGTCCGTAGGCATTTTTTACTCGGGTTTATATTTGCTAGAAAACATCATCTCATTTTCTAAGCTCCATTACTATATCATGTTTTCAAGAACTTGTAAAGCGTTTTACGAAAAAAATATAAAAAAGTTCGCAAAATATTTGGATTTTATTTGATTTAATACTAATTATTTTCTTGTAAACGATTATAACATGAACGAAATACTTATTCTATGTCACTAAAAGTAATCGAAAATCATTCTATGCTCTTTACATTCGATGTTTGATCTATTAGAGAAGATGTCGGCATTTTTATATCATTAAAATCGTGCAACTTTTTTCAGATACTTTTAAAAGATTGATTTCCTTATATTTTTCCTTTATACTGGATAAAAAGGAGAATAGTATGTCAGAAACAAATCACGAAATTGATTCAAATTTTGCAGGTCGTTTAAATATCCTGCGTGCGGGTGTTCTTGGTGCCAATGATGGAATTATTTCCATTGCTGGTGTGGTTATCGGGGTTGCTAGTGCCACGAGCAATATCTGGATTATCTTTTTATCAGGTTTTGCGGCTATCTTAGCTGGTGCCTTTTCAATGGCTGGTGGAGAATATGTGTCCGTTTCAACTCAAAAAGATACCGAGGAAGCAGCCGTTGCGCGTGAGCAAGTCTTGCTAGACCAAGATATAGAGTTAGCTAAAAAATCTCTCTATGCGGCCTATATTCAAAATGGTGAGTGTGAAACATCAGCCCAACTTCTCACCAACAAAGCCTTTTTAAATAATCCGCTCAAGGCTTTGGTAGAGGAAAAATATGGGATTGAGTATGAAGAGTTTACCAATCCTTGGCATGCTGCTATCTCTAGCTTTATTTCTTTTTTCCTTGGAAGTTTGCCTCCAATGCTTTCAGTAACTATTTTTCCAAGTGAATACCGCATCCCTGCTACTGTCCTTATCGTCGGTGTGGCCCTTCTTCTCACTGGTTACACTAGTGCCAAACTTGGAAAAGCCCCAACCCAAACAGCCATGATTCGGAACCTTGCTATTGGTATCTTAACTATGGGCGTTACCTTCTTACTTGGACAACTTTTCAGCATTTAGAAGACAAGAAATACCTCGATTTTGAAGTCGAGGTATCTTTTTTACATTTGGACAATCTTGCGATAGCTTCTTGAAGTAATCATGAAAATCAGCACATAAGCGATGAGGAAGATAGCGCAGATAGACAAGGTCACAGTCAACATCATAGTCGTATCTATTACACCAATCACTTTTAAAATCAAGCTAAGCATATGGTAGGCAAAGGCTAGATGTATGAAGGCAAAGAGCAAAGGAAGGAAGAAAACAGTTAAAACCTGTTTGTTAATGGTTTGCTTGATTTGCTTCTGATCTAAACCGACTTTCTGCAAGATAATAAAGCGTTCACGGTCTTCATAGCCTTCAGAAATTTGTTTGTAATAGATGACCAGAACAGTTCCGACCATAAAGATAATGGATAGGAAAATACCGATAAAGAAGACACCACCAAAGAGGGCACTCATCTGAGAACTAGCATCTGCTAGATTGCTACCATAAACATAGCTACCTTCCTTGTTTAATTGAGCATTAAATTGATTGAGGTATTTATCATATTCTTCAGCAACCTTGAGTTGTTCTTCTTCGCTGGCATTTACATTCATGCCACCGTAAAACTGATTATAGATAGCCGAATCTGGGAATTGATCCAAAAATGCTTGCAAATTAGGAACAACAAGGTAATTGTAATCAGCAGTCAAAATATTAAACTGATTTGGGACATGGTTGACAATGAAATCTTTAGTAAATTCTTCTTTGACAGAAAATTGATGATCATTTAGAGTTAGTGCTTTCTGTCCTTTCAGTCCGTCATTTTTGGCAAAGAGACCGACCTCATTTCCTGATAGAGACAGTTTTTGACCAGTCATATTTTCATAATCTTTTTGGTCAAATACCATGAAAACTGTTGTGGGTTGGACACGATTTTGTCCTTTTTCAAAAAGGGTTAACTTGGTTCCTTCTTGGTTTGCAACACCAAAGTAAGTGTAACGAAGCACTTCTTTCTCTTTAATCTTATAACCTTTGTCGCTTGCAAACTGGCTCAAGAGTTTGTCCAAGTCTTCTTTTTCAACATTTTGCCCTGAAACCCCAAAATCATGAGGATTTAGAACTTTTTTAAAGGATTCTGAAGCATTGAAAATGCTTGTCGCTGCAGACATGGTTACCAAAACCATTGTTGACAAGATAGCGATAGTTGCTAGTCCAACCGCATTTTTCTTCATACGGAAAATCAAGTTAGACACTGAGATCAGGTTATTTGGTTGGTAATAATATTTCTTGTTTTTCTTTAAGATTTGAAGGAAAACGGTAATTCCTGCATTAAACAATAGATAAGTACCAAAGATAACCAGTAAAACAGCTAAGAAGAAGGTTGTTAAGGCTGTCAGAGGATCTTTTACTGTAAGGGCAAGATAATAGCCAATCCCTAAACTTATGGAACCAAGAATGGTTTGTAGAGGAAGGAAACGACCTTTTTTCTCACCGCTAGCTTTCTCACGAGAGAGCTGGAGGGCATTCATACGGGCGATTCGAAGGGCATTCAGGAACACGAGGCCTAGGAAAATCAAACCGAAGACAACAAGTACTGTAATGACAACTTTCATCTGGAAGGTAGCGACTAGTTCAACCTTCAATTTCATCAGTTTGAGCAAGAAAGCGAAAATCAACTTATCAAATAAGGCTCCAATACCGATTCCTGCTCCAACAGTTAGAATCCCAAATAGCACTAACTCCTTAAAGGTCATACTGATCAGATGACGCTTCTCCAAGCCTAACATGCCATAAATTCCCAGTTCCTTGGAACGGTTCTTCATGACAAAACTATTGGCATAGAGGACGATAATGGCTGACGCAAGGGTGACGACAAACATACCAAATCCAAGAGTAGCTTGAATGGTGGATCCTCCACGAATTTCCGCAATCTTTGGATTGAAGGTCAGAGAGTAAAAGAGGTAGGTGACAGTGACTGCCAAGAGAACAGCCAGCGCAAAAGGATAGTAGAGTTTGCGGTTTTTAATCAAGTTCGATACCGCTAACTTATTGGTTAATCGAAACATACTAATTCACCTCGCTTGCCATCACAGTCAAGGTATCAGAGATTTCTTGGAACATCTGACGTTCTGTCTTCTCTCCACGGTAGATTTGGTTGTAAAGAATGCCGTCTTTGATAAAGAGCACACGCTTGGCTCTGCTGGCTGCTGCCGTTGAGTGAGTTACCATGAGAATAGTTTGGCCGCGCTCATTGATTTCATCAAAAACATCAAGTAAAGCTGCAGATGATTTGGAGTCAAGGGCTCCTGTTGGCTCATCCGCAAGAAGAATTTCAGGTTCTGTGATGATGGCACGGGCTACTGCTACACGCTGTTTCTGCCCACCTGAAATCTCGTAAGGGTACTTCTCTTGCAATTGGTTGATTCCCAGATTCTCAGCTGTCACCACCAATTTCTTCATCATCTCCGTAATGGGTCTTCTTGACAATACAAGCGGAAGCAAGATATTATCCTTGACAGAGAGCGTATCTAGCAAGTTAAAGTCTTGGAAGACAAAGCCCAACTTTTCACGACGGAAACTCGAAGCCTGTGAATTTTTGATGGTTGCGGTGTCAGTTCCATTCAAGTAAACCTGACCACGAGTTGGTTTATCCAGCATAGCTAGGATATTGAGAAGAGTTGATTTACCAGAACCAGACTCACCCATGATGGCAACGTAGTCGCCCTTTTCGACGGTAAAGTGAATATCCTTGAGAGCTTCTACTTGGTTGCCCTGAAAACGAGTTTTATAAATTTTTTGAACGTGTTTTACATCTAAAAGTGTCATGAGAATCTCCTTTCTTAATATCCCATCAAATGAAATGTTGCTTGCATCATAGCGCATCCCAGCTGAACACACTCGATATCTTTGTGACTTGGTTTTCTTGTTTTCTTCTGTAAGATTTGTTTCATGATGTTACTCCTTTGTTCTTTATGAGTCTAGTTTACATCAAAAAAAGACTGCTTGCCATAACCTAACCTTACAAAAGAGACTTTAATCTTACATTTTTGTAAGATTGGGGGGAATGTAAGCAAAATTACTTAAAAATGATTTGATTTCCTATTTTTAAAGTTGTAAAATATAAGTGTGAAAAGGCTTACTTTGGAGAGGAGGAATCGAAACTATCATTTGAGTAAGCTTACCTAGATGAAACACCAATAAATTGAACACTTACAAGTCCGTCCTCCCCATAAAGAAAGAAGGTGCACTTTAATGAAACACAAAGAACATATACTCATCGGAATTCTCTATCTCCTCTCTCCATTCATCGGTCAGCTCTTAGTTGAAAAAACATACTTTATCGGTACAGAATTTACAGCTACTGCTTATGCTATTTGCTGGTTATCAGTTGTTATCAGCATCCACCATTTTTCAAAAAATGTATTGTCTCAGCAAGAAAAATCAGATTAGAAAACCTGAGTTTAAAATAATATTTTGTATATGAGGCTGAGAAAATCTTATTAAAAGTAAAAAAGCTTTAAATCAAGCAGTTTAGACTATTGATTTAAAGCTTTTTGCTTATTCCAAATCTTTTGAAGAACCTCACCAAAACCAGCCTTCATTATCGTCAATGGTTTGGGCTTCTTTGCGTTTGCGTGGGCCTGTTCCATACATTTCTGCTTCGATTTCTTCCTTGGTTGGCATGATAGAAGCTAGGACGATATAGATAATCACGCCAAGTCCAAAGTTTGCAACTGTAAAAATGGCAAACAAAAAACGAACAAGGGTAACATCAAAGTTCCACTTGTCTGATAGACCTGCCAGAACTCCTGAAATCATGCGATTTCGTCTCATTTTATAAAATTTACTGTTCATGATATTTCCTCTTTCTGCTAGGTTAGACATAGTATATCACGGGTAGGCTCGGCTTTCATCAGTCCTCAGGCTGATTTACTAGTAGCAATTTACCTCGACAAAGTCCACAGCGATAGCGTTTGGTATCAATCCTTCGCTTGCGATGATAAGTTTGCTGGCAGGATTGGCAACGATAGAGCTTGATTGGCTTGGAGTTGCTATTGGGCAAGGAAGGCACAAAGCGTAATCCATCCACTGCTTTCAACAGTTCCTTAAAATCCCTATCCTTGTGTTGATAGCCCTTCCCTTGAAAATAGAGGTGATAGTGACAGAGTTCGTGGCGAACAATTTTCCTAAAAACGTCTAAACCAAGTTCCTGATAAACCTTGGGATTAAAATCCAAGTGCCCATCTTTTGGGAAAAATCGCCCACCTGTCGAACGTAGACGCCTATTCCACTGGGCATGATGGATAAAAGGTCTCCCGAAGTCTTCTAGCGAAACTTGCTTGACGTAATCAGTCAGTTTCATTTGGAGCAAGGAGCGACAGATTGACTTTTTCACGTTCAGTATCAATTTTCTTGACCCAAACGGTCACCAAATCTCCGACAGACACCACTTGGCTAGGATGTTTGATAAATTTGTGACTCATGTGGGAAATATGAATTAAGCCGTCCTCGTGAATCCCGATATCAACAAAGGCACCGAAATCAACGACATTACGCACCACACCTTCTAGCTTCTGACCAACCACTAAATCCTTGATATCTAGGACATCTTGGCGAAGCACAGGTGCGTCAAAGGAATCACGGAAATCTCGACCTGGTTTGAGAAGGTCTGCAATGATATCTTTAAGAGTTTCTGGACCAAGGTCTAGCTCTTGCGCCATTTCCTTGACTGAAAGCGACTTGAGTTTACTTTGGGCTTCTTCATTCAGGTCCTTGATATCCAAGCGGTTGAAGAGTTCCTTAACAGCAGCGTAATTTTCTGGGTGAACTCCTGTATTATCAAGGATATTGCTACTTTCAGGGATACGAAGGAAACCAGCTGCCTGCTCAAAGGCCTTGGCTCCCAGACGAGGAACTTTCTTGATTTGGGCGCGTGAAGTGATTTTTCCTTCTTCCTCACGGTATTTGACAATATTTTCAGAGATAGTTTTGTTAAGACCAGCAACGTGGGAAAGAAGAGCTGGGCTGGCTGTATTGACATTGACACCGACTTGGTTCACCACTGTATCGACAACAAAGTCCAGACTTTCAGACAGTTTTTTCTGACTGACATCGTGTTGGTATTGACCGACACCAATTGACTTAGGATCGATTTTAACCAACTCTGCAAGAGGATCTTGCAAACGACGGGCGATAGAAATAGCAGAGCGTTTTTCAACTGTCAAATCTGGAAACTCCTGACGAGCAAGTTCGCTGGCAGAATAGACAGAAGCACCACTTTCATTGACGATAACATAGCTGACTTCTGGAAAATCTTTAAGAACTTCCGCTACAAAAGCTTCACTTTCACGACTGGCAGTACCATTTCCGATGGCAATAATCTCTACACCGTATTGACCAATCAAATCTGCCAGATTTTTCTTGGCTTCTTCTATTTGACGAGCTGATGCTGGTTTGACAGGATAAATGACCTGTGTTGTCAGCATTTTTCCTGTTGTATCCACGACAGCTAGCTTGGCACCTGTACGAAAGGCAGGGTCAAATCCAAGAACCACGCGCCCTTTCAATGGAGCAACCAAGAGGAGATTGCGCAGGTTGTCAGAAAAGAGTTGGATAGCTCCTTCTTCTGCTTTTTCAGTCAATTCTGTCCGAATACGGCGCTCGATAGCAGGCAAGACCTTTTTCTTAACCGATTGCTGAACAACTTCATCAATATAGGCGTTTTTCACCTTAAAACGAGTTGCAAAGAAGGCAAGGATACGGTCCGTCGCATGTTCAAAACCGACCTTCAAGACACCTAGCTTCTCCCCACGATTGAGGGCTAAGGTACGATAACCTTGCATATTTCCAACCGTCTCTGAAAAATCATAATAAATCTGAAAAACCTGCTTTTCATCAAGACTTTCATTCTTGACTTGAGAAGTGAGTTTAGAGTGTCTCAGCACCTCCTGATAAGTCATGGCGCGCAGTGTCACATCTTCCGATAAGGCTTCGACCAAGATATCAACTGCACCAGCCAAAGCTTCCTTACCAGTCATAAATCCTTCACAGACAAACTTCTCAGCTTCTTTCTCTAAGTCAGCTACATTCTGCAAAATCAGGCGAGCAAGAGGAAAGAGTCCTGCTTCACGGGCAATTGTTGCCTTGGTTCGACGTTTCTCCTTGTATGGAAGATAGAGTTCTTCAACATCTGCTAGTTTTTCGGCAGCTAAGATAGCTTCTTCCAATTCCTTTGTTAGCTTTCCTTGTTCTTGAATCTTAGCCAAAACAGCTTCCTTACGGTCATTGAGGTTGGTCAGGCTTTTATCCAAGTCAATAATGGCCTTAATCGCCACCTCATCCAGACTACCAGTCATGTCCTTGCGATAACGCGCGATAAAGGGAATAGTCGCCCCTTCGGCAGTCAAACTTAGAACAGTATCAATTTGCTTTAACGTCACTCCCAAATCTTGGGAGATTTTTTCATATTTTTTATCCATGAATCTATTATACCACAAGCTAAACATTTCAAATTAGCTCTTACAATTTTAAAACATAAGTTGGGAAATAAATTTACTTCATTTCAATATTCTATTCATTGAGAAGGTTGCAATTTAATTCTAATAGTTTACAAAAGGATCAGTGATTAATTTCATTGTTTTTATTTTTTACAAAACGCTTTATAAAGCTATTTGTTGAAGTTAACGAATCAATTTTCAGAGCAAATAAAAATCGCAAGCCTAAGCCTGCGGTGGGGATAATCTTTTTTGAAATTTTTAAACAAAAAAGGAGCATTTAAGCTCCCTCCTTTGAAATAACGGACACTTGGCTGGTCGGTGTACCCAGCATCTCAGATACCTTTTTCAAGGTGCGGCAGGAACCTTTCTGCCCTCAAATGTCTTTCGTTAATGTTATTCTAGCACTATCTACTTTTTTTGTCAAGCTTTCTCAATCTACCAAACTTAATACGACTTTGTAACTTGTAATCTTGTAAGCGATACATGGTCGGAACATAAAAGAAATCGCCGCTTTTATGTAACTTGATGGCAACAAGAACATTATCATCAAATCTTTTTACGTATTCAAAACTAGCATCTTTCTCTCGTGGATTGACCCCAACGAAATCTGGGTTCCTTAGTATGAGTTCCAGGTCTTCAATATGATGAATCACATCATTGTGATGGCGTTTTATCATATGGCTTCTCAAACCGTCTTTGTTGACCTTTATGTCGCTCGCTTCAAGAACAATATCAAAAAATTTTTTACTTCATCGGTAACCTGACCGATTTTTTAGTGTTCCATCATTTCCTCCGTTATTCCACAACTATTATATCACAATTATGGTGTATATTAGGATATATCAAGCTCTATTATTCGTTAGATACTCAATTTTAACTTTTTCCTTTTCCCAAAAATAATAGTATAATAGAGGTAGAATTTAGAATCGAGGTACACCTATGGCTGTAAAATTTACAAAAACGGACGACTTGGATAAGATGTTTGAGGAGTTTGCGAAACTCCCTGATTTGAAACAAGTTACTTTCCCTGATGACAAAGAGAAAAAAGCCAAAGCAGAAAAGAAAAACTAGATGACTGCTTTCCAACAACTCCCGTCTAGTGTGCTTCAGACTGGGGCTATTTTTCTCTCTATAATCATTGAAGCCCTCCCCTTCGTCCTGATAGGAAGTATTGTCTCAGGGCTGATTGAGGTTTATATCACACCTGATAAGGTTTATCATTTTCTCCCTCGAAATCGTTGGGGGAGAATCTTTTTTGGGACCTTTGTCGGGATGCTTTTCCCTTCTTGTGAATGTGGAATCGTCCCCATTATCAATCGTTTTCTGGAAAAAAAGGTTCCCAGTTACACAGCCGTTCCCTTTCTCGTAACAGCACCTGTCATCAATCCCATTGTTCTCTTTGCGACCTATTCTGCCTTTGGCAACTCCTTCCATGTCGCTCTGTTACGAGCTCTAGGTTCCATTGTAGTAGCTGTTATACTTGGGATTTTTCTGGGATTTTTCTGGAAAGAACCGATTCAGAAAGAAAATCGTTTAGCCTGTCATGAGCATGATTTTTCTCATTTGAGCCCTGCAAAAAAGGTTTTTCAAGTCTTTGTGCAAGCCATTGATGAATTTTTTGATACGGGCCGTTATTTGATATTTGGCTGTCTCTTCGCCTCTGTTATACAGGTCTATGTTCCGACTCGGATTCTGACTTCTATCAGCGCAACCCCTCTTTTTGCCATCCTGCTCTTGATGCTTTTGGCCTTTCTTCTTTCTCTCTGTAGTGAGGCCGATGCTTTTATTGGGGCTTCTCTTCTCTCGAGTTTCGGCTTGGCACCAGTTCTGGCCTTTCTCGTCATTGGTCCAATGCTGGATATCAAAAATATTCTCATGATGAAAAATTACTTGAAAGCACGATTTATCAGTCACTTCATTATGATTGTGACACTCGTTGTCTTAGTGTATTCTCTCTTGATTGGAGTCATCCTATGATTCGATTTTTAGTTTTAGCTGGCTATTTTGAATTGACCATTTATCTCCATCTGTCGGGCAAATTAAACCAGTACATCAACATGCACTATTCCTATCTGGCCTATATTTCCATGCTGCTTTCCTTTATTTTAGCACTTGTTCAATTGTATATCTGGATGAAGCAAGTCAAAACCCATAGTCATCTGAACAGCCGATTCGCGAAGGTGACGAGTATTGCTCTTCTGGCTATTCCGATTGTCGTCGGTTTAACCTTTCCAACTGTTAGCTTGGATTCTCAGACCGTTTCAGCTAAAGGCTATCACTTCCCCCTATCGGAAGGCACGGATCAAGCCATTCAGACGAGTGAAGGGACGACAAGCCAATATTTGAAACCAGATACCAGTTCTTATTTCTCAAAAACAGCCTATGAAACGGAAATGCGAACGACAGCGGATAAATATTTGTCCCAAGATAGTATTCAAATCACTAATGAAAACTATATGGAAGTCATGGAAGCTATCTACGACTATCCAGATGAGTTTGAGGGTAAGACAGTCCAGTTCACAGGCTTTGTCTATAACGACCCCAGTCATGCCAATAGTCAATTTCTGTTCCGCTTCGGCATTATTCACTGTATCGCAGATTCTGGTGTCTATGGTTTGCTGACCAAGGGAAATACTCGTCAGTATGAGAATAACACCTGGATAACAGCCAAAGGAAAACTGGTCAATCACTATCATAAAGAACTCAAACAAAATCTTCCAACCTTGGAAATCGACAGCTTTACTAAAGTCGATAAACCAGAAAATCCCTATGTTTATCGCGTGTTTTAAAAGAATAAAAAGACAAAACGAACAAGTTCTCTTCTGAATGACAGAAAAAGAGCCTGTTCGTTTTTTGTTTATACGAGATGTAGGAAGACGCCAAAAATTCCCACTCATCAATAAAAAGAGACAATATTCGTTTCTGCATTACAGATTTTTAATATAGTCTCTTTATTTATACTTACAAGAATTGAATAGTTGAGCTTAATTTTTTCCATTAATTCTAGACGAATGTTCAGAGACCCATTTAGCGTAAGTGGTTAAGCTTTCATCTGTTAAGGACTCTACTGCGATAGTTACACACATATTTACCGCTTCTTCAACCGTTACAGAAAAACGATAATGATTTAACTGTAGAAATTTCACCAAAACGAAGAAAGCAGTTCGTTTATTAGCATTGGCAAAAACATGCTTCTTTATCAATTGGACAAATAGTATCGTTGCTTTATCAAAAATTGTTGGATAAAGAGGCTTCCCAAAGACAAATTGTTCTGGTAAATTAACAATCATGTTTAAAGTCGAAGGACTAACTGTTTGAATTTTCTCATTTGGAGAATACCGTTGAATTGCTAAAGCATTTATTTTTTCAATTTGCTTTTCTGTTAGATAGAGTGTCATTTTTCCACCAAGGCTTTGAAAACATCGTCGTATTCGTCAAATATTTTATCTAAATTTAGGTCAAAGGCATCATCAGATATATAAGAAACCTGCTGATCCAATTCTTCAGGAGTAAAGATAATCTCACCACTTGGTAACAATTTAGCTTCGTATTTAACACCACTTGGAATATTAAATTCACTTGGAATCGTAATAGTGATTGAATTTCCTTGTTTTCTTGTTTTTACGACCATCTGATTTCCTCCTTTGAAGTATTATAACAAATAATTACCGTAATTACAATGGCAGAATAATTAGATATCGTAACAATATCTATCAGAGTAAATAAATATTATGGTTCTGAAAAGTTGTTAATGCCACTATTTTAACAGGTTTTGAAGCTTATACCATTTCAAGCAATACAAGTAGCTCATTGAGAATAAGAGAACCACTCATTAATCATACTAGCGATTTCTTTGGGTGCTTCAGTATAAAGCTCATGGCTAACGTTTTCTAGAAAAATAGTATCAAAATAGTCTGGCAATTCTTTTAGGGCTTCCTCTCTCCATGTAGCTTCATTAGAATAGCAAGGACTGATAAACAAGGTATCTCCCACTTCTCTCTTAAAAGCTTGTATTTTCCTCCGTAGGCTGAGTATCGCTTCTATATTTTCATAATTTATAGCTAACTCATATCTATTATACTCAGAATTCCAGTGATAGGACTGTCTTACAGCTTCCTCCATATTTTCTGACCAATACTTTGCTTCAGATTTCTCTTTAGAAACAAGAAGAGCTAAGTCTGAAACGACTTGAGATTCGATATAGTTTTTAGTTTCCTCTAATTCCGCATCTAAAGTTAAAATCTTATCTAAATCTAGATAGCCACCATCCAAAAGAATCAGTTTCTTCACTTCTTGAAATTCCGATGCGAGATAACGAGATAAATCTCCTCCAAGAGAATGCCCTATCAGACAAATAGATTCTTCCTCTACAATCTCATTTTTAAACCATGATTTCAATTCTGTTTCATCTCGAAGATGCTTTTCATATGGATTTAGAAAATAAATCTGCGAATCTAGTTCTTGAAAAAAATCCTTGCTATGATAGACATTGCTTCCCAAACCGCCAATAAAATATTTTTTCATTCTCTACTTAATACTATGCTTATTCATCTTTTGTTCAAAGATAGTCGTGATAATCTGACGTAATTCTTCGCGTTCTTTTTCTGGAATTTCACCACTTGTTTGAGCTGCAGCGTAGAGTTCAGGGTGTTCAATTGAAATGCGTTTAATCGTACGTGTCGTAGCATGTTTTCTGACGAAAAATGGGATTCGCTTAATCAAGTCTTGTGGTACTAGTGCAAGAATCTTTTCAGCAGTTTCCTTGTCACTAATCTTAGACGTCGTAAGCCCCTTCTTAATCATTTCCTGTTCTTTTTCTGTAAAATCTTTTAATTCCATGCGATTAGTCCTCCTATTTTCTTTAAGTTAAATTATATACCATTTGTAGCAAGACGACAAATGGTCTGTTTGTAAAATACTCTCTATACTACAATTTTCCTGTCACTCTTAATTGCTCTTTAATGAAAAATCACAAATCCTTTTGGAGAAATCACAAGCTGATTCTTCAATTCTTGGCAATTGCTTCCTAGTGCTACGGTTTCTTTCTCTACAATATAATCTTCTTTTGATTGGTTAAAGACGGCTTTAAGAACATGGTCTGCGTATTTCCATTCCAAGGCAACTACATTTTGTTTGATTTCTTTTAGGCTATACTTACCATTCTGAATAGTTGATAATACGTGTTTGCGAATTTTGATTAGATTCTTCATGAAATTCAGCATATCATTGTCACTTGAGGCACGCTCCCAAGGCATACAACGACGACAATCTGGGTCTGGACCGCCAGTCAAGGATAGCTCGGTTCCATAATAGATGCAGGGTGTTCCTTTTTGTAAAAAGAGAAAGGCTAGGGCTGATTTAACCAGTTGAACGTTTTCATTTGCCGTCCACAAGATTCGTTCTGTATCATGAGAATCCAAGAGATTAAACATAACCTCTGAAATCTGCTGTTTGTAATACATAGATTGGCCATTGATTTCATTGATGAACTGGTCTGTCTTCTTAACACCTCGTAAGAAATAGTGCTTGATGCTATCAGATAAAGGATAATTCATGACCGCATGGAACTCATCTCCATTTAGCCAAGGCTGAGACGTATGCCAGACTTCTCCAAGGATATAAAAATCAGGCTTTTTAGCTAAAACTTCCTTTCGAAAATCCTTCCAGAACTGATGGTCAATCTCATTAGCCACATCCAAACGCCAAGCATCGATATCAAACTCTTCAATCCAATAAGTCGCAACCTTTAAAAGATAGTCCTTGACCTCTGAATTGGCCGTATTTAGCTTAGGCATATAGTCCTCGAAACCAAAAGCATGATAGGGTAAGTCTCTCTTATTAGCTAGCTTTTCAGTAGTCACTGGGAATTGTTGAATATGGAACCAATCTTTGTAAGCAGACTCCTCACCGTTTTCGACAACATCTTGCCATTGAGGCGATTGCGAACCAATATGATTAAATACCGCATCCAGCATGATTTTCATGCCACGCTGATGAGATTGCTCGACCAGCTCCCGAAAGATCTCCTTGTCTCCAAAATGACGGTCAATTTCAAAGTAATCCGTCGTATTGTACTTATGATTGCTCGTAGATTCAAAAATCGGACAGAAATAAAGTCCTGTGATACCTAAGTCTTGCAAGTAATCCAGATGATCAATAATCCCCTGTAAATCACCACCAAAAAAGTCATCACTCTGAGGTGTGATAGATGAATCCCAGTCTAATGACCCTTCTGGGTTTAATCGAGCATTTCCATTAGCAAATCTCTCAGGAAATATCTGATACCATACCGTATTTGAAACCCAGTCAGGAACCTTGCAGGCATCAATCTCATGAAGATAAGGCAACTTAAATCCATTCCCAATAGCATGAAGATTTTCTAGAGAATTTTCCACACACCCTTTATCGCCATACAAAATACTTTGAGCTTCTGTGTCCTTAAGTTCAAAGAGATACTGGATACGTGCAAAGTCAACGGACACTTCAACCTGCCAATAATCAAAGATGGCATCAGAAGTTACCTTGGACATTTCTTTTGTATCCTGATAAAACTCCTCCATAAAGATAAAAGGGTCCCCATAATGCAAGTTGATGTTTTCAATATCATCTTTCTTGGTACGGATACGAATGTGCACTATCTTATCTTTATAAAGATAAGCATACTCCGACTCTGGTCTGTGATAAATGGCTGTTAATTCCACTGTATTTGTCTCCTGATTTACTTGGTTGCATTTAATACGCAAACGTTTTCACAATTGTGATTCTAGTATACTACTTTCGTATTTTATTTTCAAGGCTTGTCCGTAGATTCTAGTGGTTTGGTTCTATAAATAAAAAAGCAGCCAGTCTTACAACTTGCTACTTTTCAAATGATGATTTACAAATGTCTTTCCAGCCACTCAATTTTTTTAAAATCCTTATTGTTATTGTGCTCATTTCGATAAGAATCTTGGGAAGAAGCCTTGTAAATACTTAAAAACTGTTCCAAACTTGGAACGCGAAAAGTGATGTTTTCGAGATGAATCAGCTCTATATCCGATTCCGAAACTCCTGCAAAATCAGGTAAAGAATCGATACTTCCGAATTCAACACTCAGACCATCTTTTTTGAATTCATGCTCATGAATATCTATTAAGACGTAACCTAAGTGATTCATCACTTTCATTATCTTGTCCCACTCATAAATTCTGAGATGATCGGGTGCTTCCCAACCTCTAGGGTCACCAGGCACATGAATGTCAATGTCAGACGGCTCCCATTCTTCATTTGAACGGTATTCAAACCCCAAAGACCCCATGAGCGTCGGAGTGATTCCGACTTGGTTTAAATGAGAACAAATTGTTCGAAATTCATCAAATAGAGAATTCATTCCTCCTCCAATCGTTGATATAGAACTTAATTTCGTTGTGAATAATAAACTAATTTTTACCTTCTACTCTTTCGGTTTTGAAAATACTTCTACTCGTTGAGCTAGGACTTTGATTTCTACAGGTAGGTTATCCGATTTATCGCCGTCAACATCTGACTCCAATTCACTATCTGAAGAGATCTTAATATTACGCGCTTTGATATACTCGATATTATCATTTGCAACAACATCCCCTTTTAGTAAATCAGGAATAACGGATAATTTAGAGAATATTGAAGCATCTTTCAGAATCAAAATGTTAGCATAGCCATCTTTGTTTTCTTCAAAGATTTTCTTATCAGCGAAGTAATTTGTCAAGAGAACCAACACATGGCTAGCTTCACCAACATAATTTCCATTTTCTGTCTCAACCTTAATATTAAAGACTTGATCCGTCATGACAGACTTCATGGTATTTACAGCATAGGCAAGAATACCAAATTTTGTCTTGTCCTCAATTTCAACATTATGAATCGCCTCAGGAAGAGAACCAATACTAAAGATATAACCAAAATAATTGTCATTTGCTTTACCGATATCAATCTTATTGGTTAAGTTGAAATCCAGTTCATCAATCGCGCCATCGATATCTTGGTTGATTTCCAATAATTTTGTAATGAGGTTACCCGTCCCACCAGGGATAATCCCTAACTTAGGAATGTAGTCTCTCTCAGCAATACCCGAAATCACTTCATTGACAGTCCCATCTCCACCAAACACAACCACTGCATCGTACTGCTCACTAGAAGCTTCTTCAGCAAAATGTGTTGCATCAAGCGCTTTTTCGGTAATTTTGGTTTCCACGTGTTCAAAGTATTCTTTTGCTTTGTTCTCCAGCTTATCTTTGTAATCCAAAGCCTTTTCCCCACCAGAAGTAGGGTTGATAATTACCATTGCCTTTTTCATTGACAGTACTCCTTAATTTTTAAATAGAAATGTTAGCGTAGCTGCATTTACCATTACATATAATGCTATTATATAATGAAAATGC
Source organism: uncultured Streptococcus sp. (assembly GCA_963518235.1). Lineage (GTDB taxonomy): Bacteria > Bacillota > Bacilli > Lactobacillales > Streptococcaceae > Streptococcus. Next base: position 37,547 of record CAUQIP010000007.1, read on the forward strand.
TGAAAAGAAAAATACGACGTACTGGAGATTGATTTATAAAAACATTGAAAAATTATTTAATAAGAATTTTTAGAATACAAAATATCGGTTGAGTAAAGATTAGCAGATTATATCAGACGACTAGCTTCTAAATATTGTCAATTAACTATCTAAAATAAAGAAACCATTTTATTAATCTGTTTGCCATTAAATCCAGCTTGCGCGAATATTTCTTTAAAAATTCCTTTTACCTCGTCCTCTTCCTTTTTCTTCCAATCCCCATGAAATTCATTCTCGATTCGGTAGCTTCTTTGAATAATCACTTTTACATGATTGATTAAAAATTCTTTAGCTAATTTATTATTATTTTTTTGAAGACGATCTAAGTAACGATCACTTAATGAAAAAACATAGTATTCTTTGAGACTTGGAACAATATTCTTTATGGTTAAACTATCCTTGCCAAAACAATCTTCAAAATAGAAATCAGTGATGAATTTATTTAGATCTTCTCCCCAGTTTTCTTTAATCCAATTCCTCCAGTTTTGATGAGTACCAGGTGTATGACATTCAATTATCGTCTTCATTTTCCAAAGCCAGTTATCTGCTCCATCACTTCCAGGGGGGAAACTTTCCACCACTGGCATCATATTTCCACACCAATAGTAAACAGTAGCAAAAGCTTTAAAATAATGCTCCAAATCATGTGGTATTTCTAAATCATCTTTTAATATCCCATCTTTTATTTCTTTACCACCTTTCAAGCTAGGTTCAACATTGATAATTTTTTTATACGGAACAGTGATTGAAGTAAGGATGTCAGCCGTAAGTGCTGTACCTTTCGATTTATTGACAAGCAAATGAGCTCCCTTATATCCTGATTCTGATTTTTCTTTATATACTTCAATCTCATTATATTTTTTATCATCCTTTAAAGTATTATATTGATTAATCGAGTTTTGAAACTGAATAATCTCCCAATCATCTTCCTCATAAAAAGGATACCTCTTATAAAAATCCATTGCCTTTTTACGTACTTCAAATTCACAAGTAACATTATCACTATCTGTAATATCTACTTTATTAATAAATTCATTTACTTGTATCATAAAATATCCTCCAAATTTTTAATTATATAAATTCGTTTAAAAAGACAAATAGATGTGTGTAAATCTACACTAGCTCACTATTTACTCCGTCTTCAGAAAAAATATCCTTGACTAGCTCAAAATTGCTTAAAACGATTATAGCTTACTTTAAACTTAGATACTGCTTTAATTCAGCTAAGCCAACAGCAATCAAATCAAAAATATCAAAATGAGGTCACTTCTATTGAACTACCTTCCCATACTCGTTTATTTTATCAGCATATTCAGTCAAAAGATTCTTTGAATAAATTTTTTCAGCCTTTGAATTTCTAACTTCTTTCCAAAGAATAGAAGCTACTTTTAATTTGTTTGAGTAGTTATGACTATTTTCGTCTGCACAGAAATCCTTTAGAAATTGGTTCCATTGACAAACCGAATGATCATATTTAGCATAATCTGAATTTCCATAATAGACTTTTAGCATATCTTGGATTGTAAAACTCAAATCATTTTCTCTTTTTACTTTTCTCCAAGCAGTCGCCATATCTGCAGTAAACTTAAAGGGCGAAACATCTGTTAAAGTTGAGAAATATTCTCTAAAGTGTGCATTAAAGGAGAATCCACATTCAAGTAAGGGCGTATTTAAGGTAACGACTTCTACTTGTTTCTTCTTGCTTTTTATGGATGATTTTTTAATCAAATTCCCCTTAAAGCACTGCTCAATAATATGATTGAGTTCTTGTTTTGTACCTCTATATTCAAGTCCTAATGATTTGCATATCTGTGAGAGTTCATCACGATACCAATAGTATTTATTAAATTCATCAAAGGATGTGACTTTATCAAACTCAGGTCTGCTCTCTATCAATATTTCATCTCCACCAAAAACAATTTATTTTTTCACTCAAAGAGTACCTTACTATCTGCCTGTGTTCATACTTAGGATTCAAGCTCACAATCACACACTCAGCTGTTCGGACTTACCGTATCATCCGTGAAAAACAATCCTCAAGAAATAAAGGAAAATCCTTCGTTTTGATATTGTTCCATTCGTAAACAGAGTTTACAATGTCTCCAACTATTGCTCCTAGCATCCGTTTCCTCCTTATGGCATATCAGATTCGTTAAACATTTCTAATGAATCACTCTTTAAAAATGGCACCACCAAATAAATCCACTCATAAGGCAGGTAAGCTGATAAATAGCCGTGGTTATAGCCCTTTGCTTCATACAAAATTGTATTTGAATGTAGCTGATGAAATAATTTCGCTGATTCTTTCACACAGTTCAATTCTTTTTCACCATAGATATACAGAACCTGAGCCTTGCTAGCAGAAATCATATCTTTCAGCTTGTAATGCCCCATATAGTTTTTGTAAATGGTCACCAATGTTTTAACAGGCGTCCTTGGAAGATCCTCCAAATAATAAGCTTTTATTTCTTTTGAATAAGCTAGTTTAGGATAGAGTTTGTTCATCATGCTTAACTGAAGTTTGCAAGAGAATTTATTGAACATCAGTTTACCAAATAGAGACACTAGAAAGATGCTGATTTTAGCTAACCTTGGTTGAGGAATACAGAGGCTTCCGTCTATGATGGCCTTCTCAGCAATTTCACTGTCTAAAGACAAAAGCTCCATGGCAATTTGACCACCAAGTGAAACACCACCGATTGCAAACAATTTCCCACCACAGTTTGCTTTGATATAGTCTAGAATCTCCAAAGCAGAATCTTCAGTAGAAACATAATCAAGTTGATATTCCTCGCCGTGGCCATTCAAAGTGGGTAGAATAATACGGTATTCTTCTGACAAGATTCGTGCTTGACGAAGATAATTCCACCAAGAACTGCCACCACCATGTATCAGTAAAATAGGAGGCAAATTCTTATCACCAAATTCATGGAATTTCATGTTTAAACTCCTTACTGTAGGACTTTCACTAGCTAATTTTCCTTGTTCAATCAGCTCTTAAAGCAGTACCACACACTCGACATAAAACGAGTGAACACTATGTATGCCAAGTGAACATGTATGTGGGGACATGTCTATAAACCTTTTGACAATAGCATAAGGTTATCGTTAAAAGGTATAACCCCGACAAACTATGATTTACTCATTTCATTAAATCAGCTATTTCATTCTTCCCATACGCCTTTACATTTTGAATTACATCCTGTTTCCTCTTAATTGATTCAAACAATGATATATCTAGTACATTTGCGAATTCTTCAAACTGAACCTGCCCGATTCTTCTTATTTCTTTAAGTTTCTCGGCATCTCTTACCTTTCTCTCTGCCTCACTCTTGGGGTATCCTTGCCCAAATGGCTCCGAGAAAAGAGCTTCTATTGTTCTTTCAAGATTTTCAGTACCTGACCATGTATAATTTTCACCTAATGGTAATGATATCGCATTTCCATTATTAATCTGAGCAAATAAATAGGCATCATTCGGTGTAGGTGCATACCCGCAAATGATATCAGGCATACTATTACAAGCAAGCATCATTCCTTGTCCGGAAGAACAGCCCGTAACAACGAAATCAACTGTCCTACTTGCCAACAAGATACCTATAAGAATAGAAATTTCAATATACGAGTATTTTTCATTTTCTTCCATCGTACAGCCAAAATTTATAACCTCAGATTTCTTTGGAGCATACTTTAATACAGCATCATAGATTATTTTATTTTTGGTCGCTTGCGAACTTGCTTGAATAACTCCGATTCTCATCATTTCACCTACTACTTCTAATTTAATTATTTCTTTTTCTTTGGTTTGGGTGCCGGTAATTCATCATATATTGAATTGAACAAGCCTTTATTTTCTACACTTCATTTATTCACTGGTTGCAACTTTTGACATCAAAACTACCGCCTCCACATATGAAAATATTTTTCTTTTATACTAATAAACAAAAGGCAATGAAAATCATTTTAAAATGATACTGTGAAACGGAAAGATTTTCGCCACTTCCAAAAGAAACGACATTCATCACTCCACTTTAAATTAGAATAGAAAATTCTCTAACATAGATCATCTAATTAGCAAATCGTTACTTTCAATAATGGATATACTAATTTAAAGTTAAAATTACTTTTCCTTACTAATTCTATTACTCGCCAATATCGTATAAATCAAATAACCAATAAAAATGATAATAAAAATAAGATTAATTTTTAACACAAAATAGAAATTTAACAAATTTGCGAACGCATGAAATAATAGACAGTACCCCACAGATTTCGTTTGACGATAAATAAGCCCTAAAACAAAACTTAAAAATAATGTATATATAAAAAATAAAATAAAAGGAAATCCTTGATGGCTTTCTCCAACTATAAACCATAAAGGCAGATGCCAAATCCCCCAAATTGATCCTACAATCAAATTAGATTGCCAATAAGTATATTTTTTATCAAGTAACGGTTGTAATATACCTCTCCATCCTAATTCTTCATGTCCACCACCAAAAAAAATTAATTGTATAAAGAATAGCGGCATCAGATAAATTGATACTCCGTTTAATTCTAAGGAAGATACAGAGAATAGTATCAAAATTGCTAACAAATGAATAATGAAGTAAATACTACTATTTTTTCTTTTATTAAATACAAAATGTTTAAATTTTATATTATTCCTTTTCAAATAAAAGCCACTTGCAATAGCTGGACCAAGTGCACCTACTATATGTAATATTCTCCCTATAAATGTTTCTAATCCCAAAATATGAGATTGAGTAAATATGGCAAGAAGCCCCCAAGCTATATAAGTAATTCCGAATGTATAATAAAGATAATTTTTTAAATTCTTTTTGTCATTTCCTGTCATTTTATCTTCCTTATTGATTCATTCCAAGGTTTCTAGGATTTTACTAGCAAAGTAACACATTCTACGTGGTACGTCTGTGGAACTCAAAAGGTTTCTAGGCTTTTACCAGCAGAGCTACACACTCGACATGATGCGTTTGAGGAAACAAATCCACCGGCTGGACTTTCTTCAATTCATATCCCAATTCTTGATAGAGTTTGATATCACGTGCCATGGTTGCGACATTACAAGAGATATAGGCGATGCGGTTAGCTCCTGTTTGGCTACTTGCCTTGATAAAGCTTTCTGTGAGGCCTTTTCTTGGTGGGTCCACTAGGATAAGACTTGGTTGAATTCCTTCCTTGAGCCAATTTTTCATAGCATTTTCAGCTGTGTCACAGACATAGTGGGCGTTTGAAATATTGTTCAGCTGAGCATTCTTTTTGCTATTCTCAACCGCTTCTGGAATCACTTCGACACCATAGACTTCCTTAACATGTTTCGCAACAGAAAGACCAATCGTCCCGATACCAGAATAGGCATCAATGACCACATCATCTTCTTTTAATTCAGCAAAGTCAATTGCTGTTTGATAGAGCTTCTCCGCCATTTCAGTATTGACTTGGTAAAAAGCGGGTCCAGCGATTTGGTAGTCATTGCCCAACATCTGGTCAGTGATAAAATCTTGTCCATAAAGCGTACGCCACTCCTTACCAAAAATCGCATTGGTATTTTGGTCGTTGATATTTTGCATGACAGACACAATCTCTGGGAACTGCTTGATGATTTGTTCAATCAATTGCTCCACTCGGAAAACTTTGGGACGAGTTGTCACCAAAATAACCATGATTTGTCCTGAATAGTGGCCACGACGCACCACAAGATTCCGAATCAAGCCAGATTGTTCCTTTTCATCATAAGGTTTCAAATCATAACGACGGAGCAAGTCGCGTAGGGCTACCACTAGCTCGTCAATCACAGGATCTTGGATAAAGAAATCTTCCAGAGGCATGAGGTCGTGGGAATTCTTACGGAAAAATCCTGTTTCCAAGACACCATTTACTCGACGAACAGGCACCTGCGCCTTGTTACGGTACTTGACTGGATTTTCCATACCTAAAGTTTCAGCAACCTCTATATCAGCAATTCCAGCAATCTTGTAGAGACTGTCCTTGACTTGCTTGGTTTTAAACTTGAGCTGTTCTGGATAGGAAAGGTGTCCTAAATCAGCGATTCCTGAACGCAGGTAAGCCAAATCTAGATCTTGATTACGGTGTGGTGATTGGACAAGGTATTCTTCAACCTTACCAAAACCAATCTTTTTATTGACTTTGAGGACACGCATGAGTATTTTTTCACTCGGTAAAGCATTCTCTACAAAAAAGACCAAACCATTCACCTTGGCAACTCCTGCCCCTTCATGGGTCAAGTCAACAATTTCAACTTCTATAATATCATTTTTCTTTAACATTCTCTTCTCTTTCTATTGGCCGACAAAAAAGACGGCAACATTACGGTTACCATCTATTATACCATGATTTTTCTTAAGAACCAAAACTCTTGAAGAAGTTGACAATGGCTTGCCAGAGGGAGCTTAAAAAGTTCCCGCCGTCCTCTATCGCCTTATCAGCATCAAAGTTAAGGTTGATATTTTTAAAACTATCGCCAGCTTGTGAAACAATACTTTGTTTAAGGTCATTTAGGGTTTTAGTGAAGTCAGCATTGCTGAGAATATCACTCTTTGAGAGATTTAAAGCAAAATTGATGATGATATTGATCTGGTTTCCTGTTATAACCTGATCAAGTTTGTAATTTTTCAAGGTATCTTCAACAATTTTACGGACATCTTCCTCTGTCAGATTTCCCTTGCTTTCTTTAGCTTTGGCGAGTCCTGACTTGATATCAGCTAGGGCAACATTTAATTTATTAGCATCATAGCCTGTTTTGTCCTTGTTTTCAGCATTGATATCTGATAAAGCCTTTAGCTCTTCTTGAGCCAACTCTTTATTGGCTTGTGGCACCTTGGCCCCATTAGCTTCAAGCGAATAGTAAATCCCGGCTAAAGCACTCTCACCTGTAACTGGAATAGGTGCTGCTACAGTGATTTTGGCGTGTTCCACACCCAAAGTTACGGCTGCATTTCGGTACATATCCTGCGTCACCTTAGTGATGTTTTCTGGTGTTTCAATCTTGACCTCAAGTGGCGACTTGTCGCCTAGTTTTTGAATCTTGGCTGATGAATACAATTGTAAGCTAGAGTCATTGGCAACATTCATAATCTTAGAATAGACATCAGGTGTCATGGTCTTGAGTTCTTTGGTGTCTGTTGAGGCATTGTAGCCTAGTTTTTTAAGGGTTTGATTTTTTTGGTCTTCAGATAGGGATGAACCTAGGACATATTCAGGTTGGACATAGGTTTCATCGATAACTTTTTGAACATCTGTTGCTGCATGGGCGCTATTCATAGCTGTTACTGCCCACAAGACCGCAGCACTGGTCAGAAAGAGTTTCTTTCTCATAGGGAATTTCCTCCTTTACCTTTCTAGAGTAATATATCTATCTTAAAGAAAACTTATAACAAAAACACCTGGACTAGCCAGATGTTGAAAAGAGAGTGAAACATTTGATGATGTAAAGGTTGAGTTGAACCTGTCTAGAATAATAATAGTTTCCTCCATTTACATAGAGTTCGGCACCGTGAAAAATGGAAATGGGGTGAATATAACTATAAGTCTTTCCAGTGGTATTGCCAAGCAAGGGAGCAACCGTATCACGAGAGTACTGTTTAGCCAGTGCTAGGGTATTTTCCTTGCCATTTTGGGCGATAAAATCGATATAGGCAGGTCCAAAATTATAGGCTTGAACAGCTGTCCAGACATCAACACCCTTCTTCTGAGCCAGATAGAGATTGTCTGTCAGAGTTTGAACGCCTTGCCGAATGCTGGAGGCATTATCATTGATGGTATTGGTGGAACCACTTGCAGACTCACTAGACTGCATGACGTCGCCTTCTTTTCCTTTTGTTTCAGTATAAATCATAGCGAGCACGAGCTCTTCGTTTGCTGGGGTGTCTTTTTCACTCAAGATTTCGCGCACCATGGGTTGATAGGTCATGACTTGCTTGACATCTTGGTGAACGCGGTAAGCTTTATAGCCAGCAAAAAGGAAGACTGCTAGTACAAGCACTCTTCGAATTCGTTTAAACATTATTTACTTTGAATATCCTCGATATTTTTGATTAAGATAGAGTAAGTTCCATTGTCGTTTTGGATAAACTCAACAGACTCGGCGTCTTGATAGACGTTATTGGGAACGATGAGCTCAATTCCATTTGACAAGGAGAGTTTTTGGTTTTCAAATTTTTTAAGCTGACGACTGGCATCAATTTCATCAAATTGAACAGGTTCTGGTACAGCTTCTTTAACTTGGTCAATAAAGCTCAAACGAGCAGTCAGATTGTTATCAAAAAGGTCGTTTGCCAATTTTTCAGGCGACAATTCATTGCTTTCTTCTAGGTTGTTGAAAATGGCTGATTTAATCTTGGATTGAAATTGAAAATCATCTGTGTTAAAAGTTTCAGCAATTCTCTGGGCTGTTTTTTCCAGTTCCTTGATGGATTTCTTAGGAGAAATTTTAGGAGCGACAGCAAGAAGATTATCTGAAAAATAGTTCAAAAAAGTCCCGTTGTACTTGATTCGTTTTTCAATCAGATGGTACTTGCGACTCTGAAGATTGACCACCAAGGCCTCGTCAGCACCCGTTCCAAATCCAGGCAAGTTATTTTGAGTTAGCTTGATTGGATTATCAACCTCTCCACCGAGGTGGGTCAGGGTCTCACGCAGAGCAATTCGTAAGAAAGCAAAATGTTCTACACCTTCTTTAGAAAATTGCACAAAAATCAAGTCATTGGTCTTGAGATTTTCAGAAATACTGAACTCTTCTTTCCAGAGATTAGCCAATGTTACTGATGTCTCCAACAAATCGTCTGTGATGTGATTGAAGAAGGGATTTTCTTCTTCGAAAATCCCAGTCTTGGCTTCATCTGAATACACACGTTCAATTTTTTTACGCAGGTATTCTTCGATTTTTGGAGTGATATTGAGAAACTTATCCGCTAGAAACAGCTCGGTATCATCCGGACTGAACTGGTGGATAATGGCTTTCTTAATATAAATGTCCATAAAAGTTTTAGTCCTCGTATAATGGGAAGGCATCTGTCAATTCTTTGACTGCACTTCTCACTTCTTCTAAGACAGCCTCATTTTCTGCATTTTTAAGGGTTTTAATGATGAGTTCAGCCACTTTGCGACTTTCTTCTTCACCAAATCCACGTGCAGTAATGGCTGCAGATCCGATACGAATACCACTTGTCTTGAATGGTGACAAGGTTTCGTAAGGAATTGAGTTTTTATTTAGGGTAATATTGACTTCATCCAGCAAGTTTTGAGCAACTTTTCCGTTTTCTACAACCTTAGTTACATCCACTAGGAAGAGGTGGTTTTCAGTTCCGCCAGAAATAATACGGAAATCAGGGTCTTGCAAGAAGACATCTGCCATAGCCTTGCTGTTCTTGATAACATTAGCAGCATATTCCTTGAAAGCTGAATCCAAAACTTCTTTGAAGGAAACAGCCTTCGCAGCCACAACATGTTCCAAAGGACCTCCCTGAATACCAGGGAAAATAGCTGAATTGATTTTCTTAGCAAGTTCTTCGTCATTGGTCAAAATCAAACCACCACGTGGTCCACGAAGGGTTTTATGAGTCGTTGTTGTCGTGATATGAGCGTATGGCACTGGGCTCGGATGTAGACCAGCTGCAACCAAACCAGCGATATGAGCCATATCTACCATGAGCTTAGCACCAACAGAATCCGCGATTTCACGGAATTTTGAAAAGTCGATAATTTGAGAATAGGCTGAAGCACCTGCTACGATCAATTTTGGTTTTACTTCTTGGGCTTGTTTCAAGATAGCATCAAAATCCAAGATTTCCGTTTCAGGGTCAACACTGTAAGAAACAAAGTTGTAGGTTTGACCTGAGAAACTAACTGGAGCTCCGTGGGTCAAGTGTCCACCTGCTGCCAAATCCATTCCCATAACCGTATCACCTGGTTCAATCAAGGCCATGTAAGCCGCACAGTTAGCTTGGCTTCCTGAATGTGGTTGGACATTGGCAAATTTAGCACCGAAAATTTCTTTTGCGCGTTCAATAGCAAGAGTCTCTACCACGTCTACCACATCAGTTCCACCATAATAACGGCGACCTGGGTAGCCTTCGGCGTATTTATTCGTCAAGATAGACCCTTGAGCTGCCATAACAGCCTTGGAAACAACGTTTTCCGAAGCAATCAACTCAATGTTGTTTTGTTGGCGTTCTTCTTCTTTGGCAATAGCATTCCATAGATCAGCATCGTATGCTTTAAAATCGTCTTTGTCAAAAATCATAGGTCTTCTCCTTTTATTGTGTGACTAGTCCATTAGTTTAATTTTCTAATAAGAAAATTAAACTAAAAGATGCGAATAAACCGTTTCTGCACTTTATCACAAGTATAACCAACTTTTTCATAAAATGCATGAGCACCCAGACGATGGTCGGCAGAGTTTAAGCGGATAAACCCATAGCCGCGTCTTTTTGCTTCTTTCTCCAACCCTTGCAGTAAGATTTTACCAATACCTTGACCTTGCGCTTGAGGTAAAACTGCTAAGGCTAAGATATTAAATCCTGCTTTGGAATAAAGGGATTCGTAAACCTCAGCGTGGACATAACCAAGCAAGACATGACTGTCTTCATCCTCATAACCAAGTAGGAAATGATGTTCATCTTGAGATAATCTGGTTAGTTGACTAGCTGTCTCCTCTGGACTAAAAGAATAGCCCAAAGCCTCTTGGTTGATGTCACATATAGCTTTCACATCTGTTTCTTGCAAATCTCTTAACATTTTATTCCTCCTCAAAAGAAATCTCTGGCAACTGAGTAAGTATATCTTCTCGCTTAATGGCCCCTTGGCGTAAGATTTTCACCTTGTCTCCAGACAAATCTATAATAGTCGAATCTTGTCCAGTTAGAAAAGCATCGTCTTCCAAACCCAAAACCTCTTGGTCAAAATCCTCTAGAATTTGCTTAAATGTCACTCCACTTGCCTGACCTGAAATATTGGCAGACGGCCCAATCAAGGGACCTGTCTCTCGAATCAAATCAAGGGTAATGGGATGACTAGGCATCCGAAATCCAACAGTTGCAAGGCCAGAATTGACCCAATAGGGAACTCTGTCGTTTGCTTCTAAGATAATGGTCAAGGGACCTGGCAAAAAGGTCTCTACAAGTTTTGGTAGATAAGTTGGCTGATTCTTTGAAAAGTGCAAGATGTCCTCTAAGGATGCGATATTGAGATTGAGCGCCTTGTCTCTGGGACGACGTTTAATCTGGTATACATGATTAACTGCTTTTTCGTCTAGAGCCTTGGCAAAAAGACCATAAACTGTCTCTGTAGGTAGAACGACAGCTCCACCATTTTCCAACTCTTGTCTAATCCTGTCCATCATCAACGACAACCATCCTATCTTGACCAAACTGGTCCTTGAGCGTTCGAACTCGTCTTTCAGGAAGATGTTTCCTAAAAAGTTCAGGAACACTTTGACCTTGCTTGTATCCAATTTCAAGGTAAATCTTACCACCATCTTTGAGATAGTCTTTTGCATCTTCCGCAATTCTACGGTAAATAGCTAGGCCATCCTCGTCTGCAAAGAGGGCTAGATGAGGTTCTGAATGCAAAACATTCAAGCCTACCTCTGACTCATCTTCACGAGAGATATAGGGTGGATTGGATACAATTATATCATATTTTTCAGAAATTTCTGCAAAACAATCAGATTTTTTAAAAAATATATTAAGTTTTTGATTTTTAGCATTCTCGCTAGCTACATCTAAAGCATCTTGGGAAATGTCTGCTGCTGTCACTGACCAAGCTGGTCTGTTTTTTGCTAGAGCGAGAGCAATAGCTCCACTACCTGTTCCAATATCAAGAACCGAAAGATTTTCTTCATGATTTTCATCTAGTATAAGTTCCACCAACTCCTCTGTTTCAGGTCGAGGAATCAAAACACGCTCATCAACTGTTAACTGCATACCAAAGAAATCTGCATGACCGATGATGTACTGGGCTGGTATATGAGTTACTAACTGCTGGTAAATCTCTTCTACAAATTGTTTTTCTTTCTCTGTTAACTCTTGCTGGAGGGCAAAAACGAAATCTGTAAAAGAGAGATTTTTCAAGCTACGATAGACAAAAGAGAGGCTTTCTGCTTCCTCTCCTTGTCTTATCAACTCTTCTTCAAAATCTGAAAATAATTGAGCTAATTTCATTATTTGTTTAATTCTTCTAATTTTTGTGTTTGGTCATAGAGCACCAAGGCATCTACAACTTCGTCCAATTTACCAGATAAAATGGTATCTAGTTTTTGGAGAGTTAAGCCGATACGGTGGTCTGTGACACGGTTTTGTGGGAAGTTATAAGTACGGATACGTTCTGAACGGTCACCAGTACCGATTGTAGACTTACGCTCAGCGTCTTGTTCATCTTGTGCGATCTGAGCAAAGTGGTCAGCAACACGCGCACGGATAATCTTCATAGCCTTCTCACGGTTTTTCTGCTGGGTACGTTCTTCCTGCATCTCAACCTTGATATTGGTTGGCAAGTGAACGATACGAACGGCTGTCGCAACCTTATTGACGTTCTGTCCACCAGCACCAGAGGCATGGTAGATGTCGACACGAAGGTCTTTTGGATCAATATCGTATTCTACTTCTTCCACTTCAGGCATGACAAGAACTGTCGCTGTCGAGGTATGAACACGGCCTTGGCTTTCTGTCACAGGAACACGTTGCACACGGTGAGCACCAGATTCGTACTTAAGCTTAGAGTAAACAGACTGACCTGAAACCATGGCAACCACTTCTTTGAAACCGCCGACACCGTTCATAGAAGCCTCCATGACTTCAAAGCGCCAACCTTGAGCTTCAGCATATTTCTGATACATGGTCAGAAGGTCACCAGCGAAAAGAGCTGCTTCATCTCCACCAGCTGCTCCACGGATTTCAAGAATGATATTCTTGTCATCGTTTGGATCTTTAGGAAGGAGCAAGATTTTCAGTTTTTCTTCGTATTCTTCTTTTTCAGCCTTGGCATCTTTGAGTTCTTGCTTGGCCATTTCTTCCAAGTCAGCATCTCCGCCTGATTCCTTAATCATCTCTTCAGCATCGACGATATTTTGAAGGACTTGTTTGTACTCACGGTAGGCTGTAACTGTGTCACGAGTTGAAGCCTCTTCTTTTGAAAGCTCCATGAAACGCTTGGTGTCTGAAACCACATCTGGGTCACTGAGCAATTCTCCTAATTCTTCATAACGGTCTTCTACAGCTTGTAGTTGATCATAGATGTTCATTTTTTCTCCTTATTTCTCAATTGTTAAAATCGTATATCGCTACTACTTCGTTCTCGGATATTTCCCCAGTTTCTTTAAATCCATAACTGAGGTAACAAGATCTTGCATGTTCATTTTCCGGTTCATAAGACAACCAAAGTTTATTACTTAAACCTGCTGACACTGTCCGAACATAGTCTAGTACTTTATCCATAATTGGTTTAAAATATCCTTGATTTTGAAAATTCTTATCAATCATAAAACGAAATAGTAAATAATTTCCACTACTAATTCCGATCTTTTTATCATAAGCTATCATCACAAAACCTATAATTGCATCATTATCATAAACTGCCAATGGAGCTACAAAATCTCCATTTTTAGTGTAGACGTATGCTTCAGCTAAACTAATTGCGTTGGTTGCAATGAATTGTTTTTGATATTCCTTGACATCCAAATTCAAAACATCAAAATAATTTCCCATTGTAACATCTCTTAGTTCAATTGTCATAGTTTTGCTCCTTGTTAGAGGTTATCATTGGCGCAAAATAATGTTTACGGCAAACTGAGATATAGGTTTCATTTCCACCAATCTGGATCTGCTCACCATCATAAACGGGCAGCCCATCCTGAGTACGCAACACCATGGTCGCCTTTTTCTTGCAATACTGACAGATGGTCTTGATTTCGTCAATCTTATCTGCTAAAAGCAAGAGATATTTAGAACCTTCGAACAGTTCATTACGAAAGTCATTTTTCAAACCAAAAGCCATGACAGGTATGTCTAACTCGTCAACAACACGAGCCAGGTCGTAAACATGGTGACGCTTGAGAAACTGGGCTTCATCGACCAAAATACAGTAAGGTTTTTCTGGTAGATCTCGGATATAACCTAAGATATCCGTCGTTTCCTCAATCGCAATAGCTGGGCGCTTCATGCCTATTCGACTCGATACATAGCCAACACCGTCACGCGTATCCAGAGCCGAGGTCATAATCACAACACTTTTTCCCTGCTCCTCATAGTTATAGGCCACCTTGAGAATCTCAATCGTCTTTCCAGAGTTCATGGTCCCATAACGATAATACAACTGTGCCATGTTTCTTGCTTCACGTCCATTTCTAAATTTTTGCTACATTCTAGTATATCATAATTTTCTTAAGCTTTAAACGGCAAAATGTGGTAAAATAGAAGAAATCAAAAACTAGTGGAGGAAGCTATTATGCCATTTGTACGCATCGATTTATTTGAAGGACGCACGCTCGAGCAAAAGAAAGCTCTTGCTAAGGAAGTAACGGAAGCTGTTGTTCGCAACACTGGAGCCCCTCAATCTGCTGTTCATGTCATCATCAACGACATGCCAGAAGGAACCTACTTCCCACAAGGGGAAATGCGCACCAAATAAGCTAGCTTAAGCAGAATTGCTTAGGCTTTTTCAATCTCCAAGTAGCATCCATTGAAGAAATAGTTCAAATTTGTTACAATTTGAAAAGAGACTTGGAAAAATTTCCAAGAAAAGAGCTATTTATTAAAGGAAACATTATGATTACACGTGAATTTGATACCATCGCTGCTATCTCTACTCCACTAGGTGAAGGGGCTATTGGTATTGTCCGCCTGAGCGGAACAGAAAGTTTTGCTATTGCGCAAAAGATTTTTAAAGGAAAAGACTTGAGTCAGGTTGCTAGCCATACCCTTAACTACGGTCACATCGTTGACCCTCAGACAGGAAAAGTCATGGACGAGGTTATGGTTGGGGCTATGAAGTCTCCAAAGACCTTCACTCGTGAGGATATTATCGAGATTAACACCCACGGTGGGATTGCAGTAACTAATGAAATTCTCCAACTAGCTATCCGTGAAGGAGCTCGATTAGCTGAACCTGGTGAATTTACCAAACGTGCCTTTTTAAACGGACGTGTTGACTTGACACAGGCTGAAGCTGTAATGGATATCATCCGTGCTAAGACTGACAAGGCCATGAACATTGCAGTCAAACAACTAGATGGTTCCCTTTCTGACCTGATTAATAATACCCGTCAAGAAATCCTTAACACACTTGCCCAAGTTGAGGTTAATATCGACTATCCTGAGTATGACGATGTTGAAGAAGCGACTACTGCTGTGGTCCGAGAAAAGACAATGGAGTTTGAACAATTGCTAACGAATCTCCTTAGAACAGCCCGTCGCGGTAAAATCCTTCGTGAAGGAATTTCCACTGCCATCATCGGACGCCCCAACGTTGGAAAATCAAGCCTTCTCAACAATCTTTTACGTGAGGACAAGGCAATCGTCACTGATATCGCTGGTACTACACGTGATGTCATCGAAGAATACGTCAACATCAACGGTGTTCCTCTAAAATTGATTGACACAGCTGGTATCCGCGAAACGGATGACATCGTGGAACAAATCGGTGTTGAGCGTTCGAAAAAAGCCCTTAAGGAAGCCGACTTAGTTCTACTAGTGCTAAACGCTAGCGAGCCCTTAACCGCCCAAGATCGTCAACTCTTAGAAATCAGCCAAGAAACCAACCGTATTATTCTACTCAATAAAACAGATCTGCCTGAAGCGATTGAAACTTCAGAACTTCTAGAAGATGTCATCCGTATTTCAGTTCTTAAAAACCAAAACATTGATAAGATTGAAGAGAGAATCAACAACCTCTTCTTTGAAAATGCTGGTTTGGTTGAGCAAGATGCTACTTACTTGTCAAATGCCCGTCACATTTCCCTGATTGAAAAAGCAGTTGAAAGCCTGCAAGCTGTTAATGAAGGGCTGGAACTAGAAATGCCAGTTGATCTACTTCAAGTTGATTTGACTCGTACTTGGGAAATTCTCGGAGAAATCACTGGAGATGCTGCTCCAGATGAACTCATCACCCAACTCTTTAGCCAATTCTGTTTAGGAAAATAAGAAATCCATGATCGTTCAATCGGTCATGGATTTTATTGTCTTTATTAATAATCTGGTCTTAGGACACCTGTTACAGTTGCCTTAGTTGCTTCGTAGTCGCCATCTACGACAACTTTGATAATGCGTTTGGCATCTTCTTCTGGTGCCGGAACTAGAGGTAGACGAGTTGGTCCAGCTTCAAATCCCATATAGTTGAGAACTGCCTTAACTGGAGCAGGGCTTGGATAAGAGAAGAGAGCGTTGACCTTAGGAATGAATTTACGTTGAATAGCCGCTGCTTTCTTCATATCACTTTCTTCAATAGCAGTAAACATCTCGTGCATTTCATCCCCATTTGTATGAGATGCAACAGAGATAACCCCATCCGCACCAAGGTTCATGGCATGGAAAGCATCTCCATCCTCACCTGTATAAATCAAGAACTCCTCTGGCTTGTGTTCAATCAAATAAGCCATATTAGCCAAGCTAGTACATTCTTTGACACCAATGATATTTGGATGGTCAGCCAAACGAAGCATGGTTTCTGGAGTTAACTCGACAACCACACGCCCAGGAATATTATAGATAATAATTGGTAGGTCAGAAGCATCTGCAATCGCCTTAAAGTGCTGATACATCCCTTCTTGAGAAGGTTTATTGTAGTAAGGTACGATAGCAAGCCCAGCTGCAAAACCACCAAATTCTGCTACTTCTTTGACAAACTCAATAGAGTCACGCGTATCATTAGTACCTACACCCGCAATCAAAGGAACGCGTCCATTGACAATCTTTTGTACAGCCGCAAAGAGTTCCAACTCTTCATCGTGAGTCAAGGTTGGACTCTCAGCCGTCGTTCCTGCAAGAAGAATTCCATCCGTATGATGGGCCAATAAATGCTCAATTAAGGCTGGAATAGCATCAAAGTTGATGGAACCATCCTCGTGGAAGGGGGTAATGAAGGCCGTGATGATTTTACACTCTTTTAAATCTTGATAAGACATGAAAACACCTCTCTATTTCAAAGAAGGAGTTCATCTGAACTCCTAAACGATATGACTATTTTAATTCAAATTTCAATTCGGCAGTTGGACGAACCAATCCACGTTCATGAAGAGTTTCTGCAATCTGAACTGAGTTCCAAGCAGCACCTTTGAGAAGGTTATCTGAAACAACCCACATGTGGATTCCTTTTTCAGCATCCAAGTCTTTACGGATACGACCAACAAAGGTATCACGTGAACCAACTGCATTGATGGCTTGCGGATAGATTTGATGAGCCACATCATCTTCAAGAACAGCACCTGGGAAGGCTGCGATAGCTGCTTTTACTTCTTCGATTGGAGCCACTTCTTTTGTTTCGATGTAAACAGACTCAGAGTGAGCTGACAAGACTGGAATACGCACACATGTTGCAGATACTGCAATGCTGTCATCTTCCATGATTTTCTTAGTTTCCTTAGTCATCTTCATCTCTTCGTAAGTGTAATCATTGTCAGTGAAGACATCGATTTGTGGAAGAGCATTGAAGGCGATAGGATAATGTTTCTTGTCACCACCTGAAGGCAAGATTTCTGCATGTAAATCACGTGGTTTCACTCCATCATTCAAGACTTCACGAAGTTCACGTTGTGTTTCAAGAATTGCTCCCATACCAGCACCTGAAACTGCTTGGTAAGTTGAAACAATGATACGGTCCAAGCCCCATTTTTGGCGAACTGGCTCAAGAGCCACCATCATTTGAATTGTTGAACAGTTAGGGCAGGCAATGATACCGTTGTGGGCATCAAGTGCGTGAGCATTGACCTCTGGAACAACCAAAGGAACGTCTGGATTTTGACGGAAGTAAGATGTATTATCTACTACTACCGCTCCAGCTTTCACTGCGTATGGTGCATATTTAGCTGATGTAGAACCACCTGCTGAAAAGAGAGCAATATCAACTCCTTCAAAAGCTGTTTCAGTTGTTTCTTCAATCGTAATATCTTGGTCTTTAAATTTCAAAGTTTTGCCTGCTGAACGTGCAGAAGCAAGTAAACGGATTTTTTCGATTGGAAGTGTTGATTCTTCCAACATTTTTATCATCTGAGCACCGACAGCACCTGTCGCGCCGACTACAGCAACTGTATATCCCATAAATAACCTCTTTCGGAATTTTCTAAAAATTTCTATAATAGATGTATTATACTACTTTTTCCATGAATTGCAAAGCTTTTTCATCATTTTTTGGAAAATAAAAATCCCCAGTCGCTAGACTAGGGACTAAGAGGCATCTTCATGTGATGAGCAGGTTCACACAACTCATCAAGGTCCGCTCCTGCGTTATGACCTCCTTATGCTCAATAGTAGTCCGAAGACTACCTATCGACTCATCGCATCTTCTATTCTACTAAAGAGAATAACTTTTGTCAACAGACGAAACTCTTTAGTTTTATTTACACAGGTGCATAAGAAATATAATAAATTGAAGTTGGAATAGTGCACCACAATTGCTAAAACATTTCTAGAAATTAATTTGATTTCCCCAATCAATTTGTTCACATCTTATTTCAATCTACTATATCTTTGAAAAATTTGAGGCAAACATAACAAAAACCCTTTTAAATCAAGGGCTTTTCTATCTATTTCATGCTAATTGCCGGGATTGAACCGGCGACCTCATCCTTACCATGGATGCGCTCTGCCAACTGAGCTAAATCAGCTTACCTAAAAAGTATACTACAGATAGAAAATCTTGTCAAGTTTTCTTAGAAATTTTCCATAAGAATAAGCCAGGTAATGACTACCCAGCTTGTCTAATTCTATTTGCTTAAATCGATTCGACGACCAATTTTACCAATAATAATCGCTCCAATAATTAATGAGGCAAATTCACCAATTCCTGTTGTGAACCAAGTAAGGAAAAATGGTAATTGTGCTACGATATTCAGCTCTGCAGCAATGGTAAACATGGAAATTGAAAAGAGGATTGAAAAGAAGAAATGATCTTTTCGAATCAATCCGTTAAAGAGGTAATCCTTTCTGTATTTTGCAAAAAGCCAAACACCTAGACTGAGAAATACCAAGGTTGATCCACCACCAACAAAGACATCTAGCAGTCCGAAGCTAAAGAAATTAGCAATCATACAACCGATGGTAACTCCGATGATGTACTTGGGATTGTAAAAAGCCATAAAATTCATCATTTCTGAAATACGGAACTGATAAGCACCATAGCTAATGGCATTTAGCGGCGGTGTGACAGTCAAAACGACGTAGATAGCAGCGACGATTGCAATATCTGCTACATCACGAATAGTTAATTTTTTCATCTTTTCTCCTTTGGCGGGTTACCCACGTGTAATATGCTTGGTGAAAGAAGCTAAGCACCAAGGGTTGATTCAATCAACCTTACTAGTATAGCACAATAACTTACTTTATGCTATACTTAATACATGGAAAAATGTATTCAAAAAATTTTTAACAATGAGATTTTTGCCTATCTCTTCTTTGGCTTTGCGACAACTCTAGTTTCTATTCTCTCACGACTAGTCATTTATCAGCTAACTCATAAAGAACTCCTCGCCACTGGACTAGCAAATAGTATCGGTATCCTCTTTGCCTTTATCACAAATGATACGATTGTGTTTAAACAAGCAAGGAAGAATCGACTTATCCGTTTAGTAAAATTTTCTCTTGCCCGCCTTTCTACTTTTCTGTTAGATTTGCTCTTTACTTTTCTGTTTGTGACTCAGTTTCCTCACATCATAGGACAATTCGTAAATGAAAGTCTTGACAAAATCAATGCAATCGAAACAGTTCTTGCACAAATATCAATAATTATTCTTAATTATATTCTAAGTAAGCTATATGTTTTTAAAAAATAAAAAATTTTGAGCATATATCTTGCAAGCTCTTCTTAATTAATATATAATTAAGAGTAAAAATTTTTTGAAAGGGAAAATGAAAATGTTAAAAGATCTTAAAGCATTTTTGCTTCGTGGTAATGTTGTTGACCTTGCTGTCGGTGTGATCATTGCCTCTGCTTTTGGTGCTATCGTAACTTCATTCGTTAACGATATCATCACTCCACTTCTATTGAACCCTGCTTTGAAAGCTGCAAAAGTACAAAACATCGCTGAGCTTGCATGGAATGGTGTTACATATGGTAAATTCTTAAGTGCTATTATCAACTTCCTTGTTGTAGGTACTGTTCTCTTCTTCGTTATTAAAGCTATGGAAAAAGCTCAAAGCCTTACTAAAAAAGAAGAAGTTGTTGAAGAGGAAGCACCAGGTGCACCAACTGAATTGGAAGTACTTCAAGAAATCAAAGCTCTTCTCGAGAAAAAATAATCGATTAAAAGGATCTAGCGCAAAGCTAAATCCTTTTTCTTTACTCTTTTGGTAACTTACCTGCTTTCTCAAGCATTTTCTTGATAAGATAAGGCATCTTAACATTTTCCCGACCTTTTTTCTCAATCAGTTTTTTCACAAATTCTGGCATTTGTAAATCTTGAGATTCGGCCAAGATATTTTTAGTCTCATCTGAAGGAACTAATTCATCAAAGGTTTCTTCTTCTGGGAGAAATTCCTTAAATTCTTGATGTTCATTAGCTCTGACTGTATTAACCAAGGCATCAATCAAACGAGAATCTGTATTTGGCATTGGTGGACGATGGTAGTTCACCCCAAATTCTTGACACAAGTCAAAACATTCCACATCGTTGTCAAACAAGACTTCAATATGTTCACTGATGAAACTGATAGGAACAAAAATATAATGGTCTGGATGTTCTGTCTGTTCTCTAAGATACTCCAAGACATCTGGCTTAATCCATGGAATACCTATATCACTCTCACTTTGCCAGGTGTTGGTGTATTGCTCGGAACTCAAACCTAGTTTTTCAGCAACTAACTTGCTATTTTCAAAAATTTGGTCGATATAAGGGTCACCAAAATCCAAGGCAAAAATGGGTACACTATGGGCTGAAAAGATGACTTTAAAGCTATCTTGCTTCACTTCTTCTTTTAAAATCTTAGCAATTTCATCTGCCCAATAGTTTAAGAGCGCTTCTTCTTGATACCAATCCTTAATAACTAAAAATTGAATTTGCTTGCTTTCTAAAAATTTCTCGTATCCCATGACAGAGTAGAAAGAATAATGGGGCTCCAAAATCAAGCAAATACACTGCTCAACTCCGTCTGCTTCCATCTGACTAATCACATCTGGAATAAAGGGTCTTGAAAACTTATTGGCAAAATAGACACTATACTCATTCCCCAGTCTAGCTTCTACCAAGGCAACTTCTTCTCGAGTAATTTTTTGCAGAGGCGTGCCCCCAATTCGTACATAATTATCGTAGAGAGTTTGAATCTCGTGGTCTTGAGGTCTCACCCCACGACGAATATTTGTGAAAAAATCAGCCACACCTTCAAAGGTAATCTCTTCTGGCGAACCGAAAGTCATCATTAAAATTGCTTTTTTCATAACTGCTTCCTTGTGATATTCTTATCAAGTATATTTTATCATTAATTTATTGATAAGTAAACGCTAACACAAAGAATTTCCCTAACTTCTGTCTTTTGTTTTTCTCTTCTTTCTATGATACAATGGAAAAAATGAATTCAAAAGGAGTTTTTTATGACTTACCCCAATCTCTTGGACCGCTTCTTAACCTACGTTAAGGTCAACACGCGCTCTGATGAACACTCTAGTACTACTCCAAGTACGCAGAGTCAGGTTGACTTCGCAACCAATGTTCTAATTCCTGAAATGAAACGTGTTGGATTACAAAATATTTATTATCTACCAAATGGTTTTGCGATTGGTACCTTGCCAGCAAACGATCCATCGTTAACACGTAAGATTGGTTTTATATCTCACATGGATACTGCAGACTTTAATGCCGAAGGGGTCAATCCCCAGGTAATTGAAAACTACGATGGAGGTGTGATTGAACTAGGGAATTCTGGTTTCAAACTCAATCCAGCTGACTTTAAGAGTCTTGAAAAATATCCAGGACAAACACTAATCACAACAGATGGAACAACCTTACTAGGAGCTGATGACAAGTCAGGTATTGCTGAAATTATGACAGCTATTGAATATCTGACTACTCATCCTGAAATCAAACACTGTGAGATTCGTGTTGGTTTTGGTCCAGATGAGGAAATCGGTGTTGGTGCTAATAAATTTGATGCAGAAGATTTTGATGTGGATTTTGCCTACACTGTTGATGGTGGTCCACTAGGTGAACTTCAGTACGAGACCTTCTCAGCAGCGGGTGCTGAATTGCATTTCCAAGGACGCAATGTCCACCCTGGTACTGCCAAAGGGCAGATGGTCAACGCTCTTCAGCTAGCAATTGATTTTCATAATCAACTTCCAGAGAATGACAGACCTGAGTTAACAGAAGGTTACCAAGGTTTCTACCATCTAATGGATGTGACAGGTAGTGTCGAGGAGGCACGTGCAAGCTATATCATTCGTGATTTTGAAAAAGATGCCTTTGAAGCGCGTAAAGCAGCTATGCAGTCTATCGCTGATAAGATGAATCAAGAACTTGGTAGCGACCGTATCACCCTAAACTTGACAGACCAGTACTACAATATGAAAGAAGTCATTGAAAAAGATATGACTCCAATTACCATTGCTAAAGCCGTTATGGAAGATTTGGGGATCACTCCTATAATCGAACCAATCCGTGGTGGAACAGATGGCTCTAAGATTTCCTTTATGGGAATCCCAACTCCCAATATCTTTGCTGGCGGCGAGAATATGCACGGACGTTTTGAATACGTCAGCCTTCAGACCATGGAACGTGCAGTTGATACCATCATTGGTATCGTAGCTTATAAAGACTAAAAAGACGAGGTAGCTCAGCTACTTCGCCTTTCTTTTTATACCACTGGTGTTTCTTGATTTCCAGTACTTGTTGTAGATTCTGTTTTTTCCTTTTCTGAAGTTGATTCAGCAGGTTTAGAATCTCCTGTGTTGCTTGGTTTGTTTTCGTCGCTTGCAGTTTCATTGTTTGATTCCGCAGCTACTGATGTTTCCGTTTCGGTACTGGTCTTCTCAGCATTTGTTGCTGGAGTTACGCTTGATTTTGACTTGATTTCTTTATTCAATACTAGAATAGCTTTTGTCAATTCAAGTAAAGCAGCCTTATCTTTACTCTTAGCAGAAAGTTGGTCTAGTAGAGCATCTACCTTATCAAAGTCCGCATCAGAACCCTTATTGTTTTCTAAATAAGCATGAAGCGACATAAGAATATCGTAGAGTTTTTGATAGAGTACAAGCGTCTGAGGGTCTTGTTCAGCATTTTCCTTCTCTTGTTGAAGGGCGCTGGCAATACGAGTCAAGACGTCTTTCACCTGACTATTTACTTCATCAAAGTCTGCATCAGCCTTGTTTGTAGCAGCTTTGAGATTTTCTACTTCTTCTGCCAAGGATTGTCTGATTCCTTCTTCTTGAATTTGTTCCAAGAGTTGAGTTGCCTTGCTCAAAAGACTTTCAACTTGTTCCTTGCTAACATGATTGACATGTTCTTCTGGCATAAAGTCTCCGTACAATTCTTTCAAGAAGCCATAAATAGCTGTCTTGGCAGTTTGGTTATCTACTTTTTCAGTATCTAGAACTGTCTGAGTCGATTTAGCAGTAGTTGGTTGAGCTTTCAAAGCTTCTTCCACTTCTTGTTTTGCTTGATAGATGCTTGGGAATAATTTGTTCAATTCTGCTGCCTTAAGGAAGGATTGAGATTGATACAATGTCCAAGTAAGCTGAGCGACCTTGTTTCGAAGTGCATCACTCAAACGCCCGTCATTGACGTGTTCGTAGAAATACTTGATGTATTCCACTGTTGTAACACCTGTTCGATCATTAAAATCTTGCAAGGCTTGAAGTTGTGATTCAACCGCTGCTAAAGCAGCCTCATCTTTTGCCAACTTAGCTTCTTGGAGTCGAACGAGAAGGTCTTTCTTAGGAAGTCCATAAGAATCTGTATCTAGTGTATTGATTTTATCAATCAAGGCTTGATATTTCTTATCTAGAGCGCTTGTTTTAACAGGCTTAACACTTTCATCAATATGGATATATTGCTTATCAAAGAGATCCAGTGTTGCAAGATAACCTGCTGTAGAGTTAGTTGCCAGTTTCTTCATGTTTTCAGTAAACTGACCTAAAGCTAACTCAATCTGTCTTTGTTCGATAGGCTTGTCTTTGTAGATACTTCTGCTATCAGCTAGAAGTTGATCTACTTTTGCCAAGACTGCCTTCTCGTCAAAAGCTCCAGGTTGATAGCTAGATTGCAGGGCTGGAATCTTGTTTTTTAAAGCCACTTCATAGCCCTTCGTTTGAACCTTGATGTAGTGATTGTGGTCGCCATGAGGAATCACAAAACTACCATTTTCTACCTGCAAGCTATATGGAGACACACCATCTCGCAAAGCAGTGGTATAGAGTTCATTTAGGAAATCAAGTTCTGGATTGCCAGTTTGAAGAGGAATCCGAACGTGTTCCTTACGAACAGCATAGGGATGGATATGAGTTGGATCGTAGGCTTGGTCTGGATTTCCAAAGACAAAGAATCCGTTTGAAATTCTAATAGCTTCAAGTGGAACTCCATAAGTTTTAGAAATATAAGCAATCTTTTCTTCATCGCTAGCATCTCTTGAGAAAGACTCTACCGTTTTAGCAAGAGGTTTTACAGGCTCTGCATCATGATGTGCTTTCAAATGATCCTGAGCTGCCTTAATTTGCTCTGCTGTCAAATCTTTCTTGAAGAAGTAATGATTGTGGTCACCATGACTCATGACAAAGCCTTGCTCATCTTCACTGAGGACACGATTGGCATCAAATCCATGATCATGGTCTTCATCATGATGGTGTCCATGATGATCTTCATCGTGATCGTCATCATGAGCTGGATTTGGTGTTGCTGTATTTGCACCTTTCAAGTGGTCTTGCGCTGCCTTAATTTGTTCAGCTGTCAAATCCTTCTTAAAGAAGTAATGGTTATGATCACCGTGTGAGATGACAAAACCTTGATCATCCTCACTAATGACACGATCGGCATCAAAACCGTGATCATGGTCTTCATCATGATGGTGGTCATGTCCATGCTCTTCATGCTTAGGATTCTGACTTCCATGCTCACCGTCTTGCTCATGATGATGGTTTTGCTGAGTAGGTTTTTCTGCTGGTTTGCTTGGATTCTCCAATGGTGTTGGTTTCACACTGTCACTATCTAGAGGAATCATTCTGGCAATCTTTTCTTCTAATGCAGAAAGCTTTGTATAGGGGATGAAATGATAGTGATTTCCATGAGGAATCGCTACACCACTTGGTGTTCTGCTTGAAATCTTAGCAGGGTCAAAAGTCAAACCATCTGATTCAGCATATCGTTGAGTACTTGGAAGAGCATAGAGCTGCTGTAATAGACTTTGAAGACTCTCGGCTTTATTACTTGGTATTTCAGTCTGTTGAATAGGCTTGGTAGTTTGACCAGTCCCATTTGTACTTGGACGATAGTCAGTCACACTCGGTTGTTTTCTAGTTCCAGAGAGATAGGCTTGAGCTGCAGCCAATTCACTAGCAGACAAATCACTTTTTGGAATGTAGTGATAGTGTCCTCCGTGAGGAACGATATAAGCATCACCAGTATCTTCGATAATATCAGCTGGATTAAAGACATAACCATCATCTGTCGTATAGCGTCCCTGAGACCTTGCTACAGTAACATCTGAGCTGACCTTCTCATTATCTTTGACATGTTCTTGTTTTTGACGATTGATTTCATCCTTGGTTCGAACATTATCAGCATGTGCTACATCTTTCAGGTAGACATAATATTTTCCATCGACCTTAATGATATAGCCACCCTTGACTTCATTGACAATATCAGCGTCTTTAAGTTGATAATTGACATCTTTCATCAAGAGTTCTTCACTAAAGAGGGCATCATAAGGAACTTTCCCATTATAGTAATGATAGTGATCACCGTGTGACGTCACATAGCCCTGATCTGTAATTTTGATGACAATTTGCTCAGCCTGAATTCCTTCTTTTTGACTAACCTGATTTGGCGTCAAGTTTTCAGTTTTCTGACTGGACTGGCTACCATCCACATAAGAGACCCGATTATTGTCCTTATTTTCCTGTGAGCGATGCTGATTTAGCGCATAGGCACAAAGACTCAAGGATACAATAACAGCTGATCCAGCTGCTATATATTTTTTACTTAATTTCATAATTTCCTCATTTCAATAAGTTTTAAAGCTATTTCTTAACTTCTTTTTCTCGGTTAAACAGTTTTTTCATAAACTGGTTATTTAACCAATTAATTAACCAGTAAATAGTTTACCTTTTTTAAGTTTATCTGTCAAGATTTTTATTACATTTTAAAAAATAAAAGCCAGTATTGCTACTGACTCTTACATCATTTCAATTTAATAGGATAAACTTATGCTTCTGGTTTCGTCGTAACTGACTCACTACCTTTTAACAAAGCAAGCAATTTTTCTGCTTCTGCCATGATAGCATTATTATCCATGGTTTGAAGACTCAAATTATTTCGTAAACCAGCTAGACTCTCTGCCACATTGTCTTTCAAACTAGCATCGGTTACTGTATCAAGTAGAGCTTCTACTTCTTTGAGTTTGGCTTCTACTTTTTCAGTCTCTACTTGAGGAACTTTAGCCTCATCTGTAGTATCTTCAGCTTCTTCCTCTGTCTCTTCCGTATCAGTGCTCGGTTTATAAAGATTATCTGCTGAAGGATTTAAACCTGCGTGATTCTCTTTTTCATCAGATTCAGGGCGAGTTGGCTCACTTACTTCATCATGTTTCTTATCTTCATCAGGTTTACTGTCTTCTGGCTTATTTTTACGAACATGGTCGCTGGCATTTCCCCAACCATTATCTGAGTGAGGACGTTCGTCTGGATGTTCTACATAATATTTTACAGTTGCAAAGAGATCCTCAAGGCTATAACCCTTAGGTGCCTCGTAGAGTCCTTCGTCAAACCAACCAAATTTAATGTTATGGTAATGATCATAATGGGGAATAATCAAGCTTCCGTTTTTGACTTCAACAGTATGTTGGAGATTGTAAGGCATGTGATCAAGTGGAACCTTCTTAGCTGCCTTCACTTTATTATAGATTGCTTCTACTCCTTTAACTTCAGTATTTCCTGACCCCTGATTATCTGTTGAAGGAGGCGTCAAACCTTTCTCTTTAGCATAAGCCTGAGCTGCTGCTCTTTCAGCTTCAGACAAGCTTTCTTTCTTAATCCAATGACTATGAGTCATATGTGGAGCTACATAGGCATCGCCTTCATCGCTAGTTATATCACTAGGATTAAAGATATAGCCATCTTCTGTTGTATACTTACCTGCTAATTTCGCTAATTTAATTTCATCATCCGTATAAGCAATCTGAGAATTTGGTTTGCCAAGTCGCTCTGGGTGGGTAATTGGTGCTAGGAATGCTAATAAATCATCTACTAATTTTCCTTTATTAGAAGATTCATCATTCAAGCGTTCTGCTAATTTGTCTAAGGCTTGGAAATCAGAAGTACGACCCTTATTTTCAGACAAGGCTTTATGAGCCTCGGCCAATAAATTATATGCTTTATCATAAAATTCTTGGTCACGAGGTGGTACATTTTCTTTCTTCGCAACTAGATTATGTGTTTCTTGAGTTTTCTTAGACAAGAAATTTTCAATAGCATCAATCTTATCCTTGGCCAAATCTTTAGCAAGAACATAACGACTGACTCCCTTATCCTCGAAAACATAACCGTCGCCAACTTTTCTAACAACCTGGTTGACATCAAATTCAGTCGGTTTATTTTCCGCTGGCGCTTGAGGTTTGGTAGTAGGGGCTGGCTTCAAAGGAGTGACACTTGGCAAGACACTACCATTTTGTCCCTTAACAGCTATCATACGAGCCAATTTTTCTTCCAGCGGTGACATTTGTGAATAAGGAATAAAGTGATAATGGTCTCCGTGAGGCACTGCTACACCGTTAGCTGTACGTTTGATGATTTGTGCCGGATCAAAGACGAGTCCATCAGATTCTACATGTCGTTCTGACAAAGGTTTGGCATACAATTCACGTAAAAGTGCTGGAATATCTTCCCCTTGGTCTTGATAATAAGTTGGAGTGACAGTAAAATTAGGAGTCTCTGATAAACTTGGTTGGGCTGGTTTAGCACTATCACTATTTGGTTTACTTGAACTTGTAGAAGCATGATAACCCTGTTTACCATTCCAATAAGCTTGGGCGGCAGCCAATTCCCCTGCAGACAAATCACTCTTAGGTATATAGTGGAAATGATTTCCATGCGGTACGATATAGGCATCACCCGTGTCCTCGATGATATCAGATGCATTAAAGATATAACCATCATCCGTTGTATAACGACCTTGAGCTCTGGCAGCAACTACCGCCTGATCGTTAGAATCGCCTCCATGATTATGACTGTGTTCCTGCTTCTGACGCTTAATCTCTTCTTTTGTACGAATATTATCCGCGTGGGCAGCATCCTTGAGGTAAACATAGTATTTACCATCTACCTTAATGACATAGCCACCCTTGATTTCATTGACAATGTCGGAATCCTTCAACTGATAATTCGGATCTTTCATGAGGAGCTCTTCACTGATGATGGCATCATAAGGAACCTTGCCATTATAGTAATGATAATGGTCTCCATGAGACGTCACATAACCTTGATCCGTAATCTTGATGACGATTTGTTCGGCGTTGATTCCCTCTCTCTTACTAACTTCATCTGGTGTTAAGTTCTCTGCCTTTTGGCTTGGTTGGTTGCCATCGATGTATGAAACACGGTTATTTTCTTTTACAATTTGAGCTTGATGCAAACCTAGTTCATAAGCACAGACACTTAAAACAAGTGCAACTGCTGACCCAGCTAGATATTTTTTATTGATTTTCATTCTTTTCTCTTTTCTTAAATCTATTTGATTCACCACAAGATGATGAACTAGTTAATTAACTAGTTAATAGTTTACTCTTTTTAGTATTGCTTGTCAAGAATTTTACATATCCACATAATAAAAATAAAAGCCTCTTTATCGAGACTTTCATTTTTCATTAGTTTATTTTTTCCTTACTTACAGATGAAGGATTACTACCTTTTAACAACGCAAGTAATTTTTCTGCTTCTGTCATGATACCATTATTATCCATGGTTTGGAGACTTAAGTTATTTCGTAAACCAGCTAGGGTTTCAGTTGCATTGGCTTTCAAACTCGCATCAGTCACTTTAGCAAGTAAAGCTTCTGCTTCTTTGAGCTTGGCTTCTACTTTTTCAGTCTCTACTTGAGGGACTTCTGGCTCAGCAGGTGTTTCCTCTACTGGCTCTTCATCTGCTTTGAAGTTCTTATTCGGATCTTCACTGTGGTCTTTCTTACCTAAGACATGCTCGCTGGCATTGCCCCATCCATCATTAGAATGTGGACGTTCGTCAGGATGTTCAACATAATACTTAATCGTCGCAAATAAATCTTCCAAGGTATAACCATTTGGAGCCTTGTAGGAGTGATCATCAAACCAAGCAAATTTAATGTTGTGGTAATGATCCTTATGAGGAATGATTAAATTACCATTTTTTATCTCAACTGTATGCTCAACCATGTATGGAAGTCGAACGAGTGGAATTCGTTTCTCACCTTTCACACGATTGTAAATGGCCGCTGCACTATCTCCAGTTGGATTTGCTTGAGCATCTGCGTCTGGAGATGGAGGTAGAATTCCTTTTTCTTTAGTATAAGATTGAGCAGCTGCTTTTTCCTTATCAGAAAGGCTATCTTTTCCAATCCAGTGACTATGACCCATATGAGGCGTTACATAGGCATCTCCTTCATCACTGATAATATCATGTTCGTCAAAAATGTAGCCATCTGAGGTTGTATACTTATCAGCTAATTGTGCAATACGGACTTCGTTTTCGGTATATTCAATTTGAGAATTTGGTTTACCAAGTCGCTCTGGATGAGTAATTGGTGCTAAGAATGCCAATAAATCATCTACTAATTTTCCTTTATTAGAAGATTCATCATTCAAGCGTTCTGCTAATTTGTCTAAGGCTTGGAAATCAGAAGTACGACCCTTATTTTCAGACAAGGCTTTATGAGCCTCGGCCAATAAATTATATGCTTTATCATAAAATTCTTGGTCACGAGGTGGTACATTTTCTTTCTTCGCAACTAGATTATGTGTTTCTTGAGTTTTCTTAGACAAGAAATTTTCAATAGCATCAATCTTATCCTTGGCCAAATCTTTAGCAAGAACATAACGACTGACTCCCTTATCCTCGAAAACATAACCGTCGCCAACTTTTCTAACAACCTGGTTGACATCAAATTCAGTCGGTTTATTTTCCGCTGGCGCTTGAGGTTTGGTAGTAGGGGCTGGCTTCAAAGGAGTGACACTTGGCAAGACACTACCATTTTGTCCCTTAACAGCTATCATACGAGCCAATTTTTCTTCCAAAGGTGACATTTGTGAATAAGGAATAAAGTGATAATGGTCTCCGTGAGGCACTGCGACACCATTTGCAGTACGTTTGATGATTTGTGCTGGATCAAAGACGAGTCCATCAGATTCTACATGGCGTTCTGACAAAGGTTTGGCATACAATTCACGTAAGAGTGTTGGAATATCTTCCCCTTGATTTTGATGATAAGTTGGCGTGACAGTCAGGTTTGGAGTCTCTGTCAAACTTGGTTGGGCTGGTTTAGCACTATCACTATTTGGTTTACTTGAACTTGTAGCAGAATGAGAACTCTGTTTA
Source organism: uncultured Streptococcus sp. (assembly GCA_963518235.1). Classification (GTDB taxonomy): domain Bacteria; phylum Bacillota; class Bacilli; order Lactobacillales; family Streptococcaceae; genus Streptococcus. The sequence continues at coordinate 68,534 of CAUQIP010000007.1, forward strand.
CCATTCCAATAAGCTTGGGCTGCAGCCAATTCTCCTGCTGACAAATCACTCTTAGGTATATAGTGGAAATGATTTCCATGCGGTACGACAAAAGCGTCTCCTGTATCTTCAATCACATCTGTCGGACTAAAGACATACCCATCATCAGTTGTATAGGCTCCTCCAGTTGCTCTATTCGGTGTCGGCTTATTGAGATTAAAGTTTGGTTTAATGGTTGAGCTTGGTGTTGAACTTGGTTTCTCAGGACTACTTGGTTTCGTACTGTCAGAATGACTTTGAACTGGCTGACCTCCAATTGGAAGATTTCGAGCCAATTTTTCTTCCAAGGCAGACATTTGCGAATAAGGAATGAAATGGAAATGATCTCCGTGAGGAACTGCCACACCATTGGCAGTACGTTTTGTAATCTGTGCTGGGTCAAATACTAATCCATCAGACTCCACATGACGTTGGCTAAGTGGCAAAGCGTACAATTCTTGAAGGAGACTATCCAAGTCCTCATTTTGACTCTCAGGAGCTGTTGCAGGATTTTGAGGAGTCTCAGCTTGACTCGTTCTCACACTAGCTCTTGTTTCAGCTCTGCTTGAACGATATTCAACCGTACTCAACTGGCCACCTTTTCCAGATAAGAAGGCTTGGGCAGCAGCCAATTCACTGGCAGACAAATCACTCTTAGGAATATAGTGGAAGTGATTGCCATGAGGAACGATATAGGCATCGCCCGTATCTTCGATGATATCAGATGCGTTGAAGATATAACCGTCATCCGTTGTATAACGTCCTTGAGCTCTGGCTGCAACTACCGCCTGATCGTTAGAACCGCCTCCATGATTATGACTATGTTCCTGCTTCTGACGTTTAATCTCTTCTTTTGTACGAATATTGTCCGCATGAGCCGCATCTTTAAGGTAAACATAGTATTTACCATCTACCTTAATGACATAGCCACCCTTGATTTCATTGACAATGTCGGAATCCTTCAACTGATAATTCGGATCTTTCATGAGGAGCTCTTCACTGATGATGGCATCATAAGGAACCTTGCCATTATAGTAATGATAATGGTCTCCATGAGACGTCACATAACCTTGATCCGTAATCTTGATAACGATTTGTTCTGCGTTGATTCCCTCTCTCTTACTAACTTCATCTGGTGTCAAGTTCTCTGCCTTTTGGCCAGCCTGATCACCATCTATATAAGCAACTCGATTAGAATCTTTCTTAACTTGACCAGCTTGATACCGTCCAAGCTCATAGGAACAAATACTTAGGGCAAGGACTACCACTGAACCTGCTACATATTTTTTATTGATTTTCATTTTTGCCTCACTTTAATTCTTCAGCTAATACACTCATATTTTCTTCAAGATTTTCTAAATAAGTCTTGTCATTTTGTGGGTCTGCTTCTAAAGGATTCAAAGTTTTAAGCCCCACACCTGTTGATTTGACAAGAGTTTCAGCTACTTTTGAAGAAGCGTTACTTTCTGTAAAAATCGTCTTAACCTTATAAGTTTTAACAAATTCCTGAATTTCTGTTAGTTGTCTTGGACTTGGTTCTTGTTCTGGAGAGATACCTGCAATACCAAGTTGTTTAAGTCCAAATCTCTTAGCTAGATAAGAAAAGGCTGTATGTTGTGTTACAAATGTTTTCTGAGTCGCTTTTTCAAATTTAGGCTGGAATTTCTTAGTCAATTCTTGAGCCTTTTTGATAAAGGCTTGCGCATTTTTCTGGTAAGTTTCTTTATGCTCACTGTCAATCTCTGAAAGTTTGTCAGCGATAATCTGGGCTTCTTCGCCAGCTTTTTCAGGATCTAGCCATGTGTGAGGGTCATAAAGCGTTTTTTCATCAACTCCATCACCTGCTTCCACATCTTCTAGACCAGGGACACGTTCCAATGTCATTCCTTCAGAAGCCTCTAAAACCTTAACTTTAGATTTTTTTAGATTTGGATCCAGACTTCCTGCCCAAGATTCGAGCGTATGAGAATGATAAACAAATACATCTGCATCATAGATGGCTGCAATGTCATTCGCTGAAGGTTCAAAGGAGTGAATTCCGCTACTTGACTGAATCATCCGAACATCATTCAAGTCACCAGATACTTCCTTGACCATAGCATAGACAGGATAAAAACTGGTTACAATTTTCATCCCTTTCCCTGTCTGGCTTTCCTTTTGACCACAAGCCCCTAAACACAAAAGAAAGACACTTAACAATACTAAAAATAAACTTTGTTTTTTCATGGATAACCCCTTAACTATTTAATTAACTGGTAAACATTCTACTCCTAAAAATTTAATCTGTCAAGCTATTTTTAGAAAAAAATTGAAATTTCTTTCACATATAAAAATCTGCTGAGTTTCAACAACTCAACAGATTCTCACTTTATATACTCAATGAAAATCAAAGAGCAAATTAGGAAGCTAGCCGCAGGTTGCTCAAAACACTGTTTTGAGGTTGTAGATAAGACTGACGAAGTCAGCTCAAAACATGTTTTTGAGATTGTAGATAAGACTGACGAAGTCAGCTCAAAACATGTTTTTGAGGTTGTAGATGAAACTGACGAAGTCAG